>CBFGOM010000059.1:0-31578 GCA_965650385.1 uncultured Oscillatoriaceae bacterium | reverse complement strand
GGACCGGATGTGTACTTAAATGTAAAAACCTATCGTTGTAAGTCTCCCCCTATCCTCCCCATCTTTCCCAACCCTCACCCCACACTCTTGAGAGCAAAAACGCGCAACCGTTCCTCGATCGCCTCTACTTGTACTCGGGTCCCGATCGCCAGCAAAGACTCCCCACTACTGCGTGCATGAAATTCTCGTCCCGAGGGGGTGATCAAACAATAGCGGTGTTCTCGTCCTAAAAACTGGCGATCGCGAATCACTACGGGTCCCGTTTCATCCGGTTTCAGGATTAAATCTTCTTCTCGGATCATTAACTCCCCTTCATTCCCGTGATCCATCGGTTCTGGCATCACCGCTTGAGGCACTTCCACGGTAAAAGACCCCACTTCGGTTTCCCAGAGTTTGCCAATCCGTCGCGCCGGGAGGAAATTCGCCTGGGTGACAAATCCCGCCACAAACCGGGATGCGGGTTCCTCATAAATCTCTTCCGGGGTCCCAAATTGTTCGATGCGTCCTTTTTTCATCACCGCAATGCGATCGCTAATCGCCAGCGCCTCCTCCTGATCATGGGTGACAAAAATTGCTGTGGTATTGGTACTCTTGAGAATCTTGCGGATTTCTTCTCGTAAATACAGCCGCACTTGGACATCTAAATTGCTTAACGGTTCATCTAGTAAGACGATCGCTGGTGCTGGTGCGATCGCCCGCGCTAATGCTACGCGCTGCCGTTGACCCCCTGACAGTTGGTGAGGATAGCGTTTTTCCAATCCCTCCAAACCCACCAAGGCGATCGCCTCTGTCACCTCATGCTGTATCCGTTGTTTTTTCTGACTTTTCAACCCAAATGCCACATTTTCTGCCACGGTTAAATGAGGAAACAAGGCATATTCTTGAAACACCATGCCAATCTGCCGATGTTCTGGGGGAATCCAAACCCCACCCCCGGCAACCTGTCTTCCTCCAATTTCAATTTCCCCAGCATCGGGCTTTTCAAATCCCGCTAATAGCCGCAATAGGGTGGTTTTCCCACAACCGGAAGGACCCAACAAGGTGAGGATTTCCCCTTTCGGTAAATTGAGGGAGACTCGATTCACCGCAGGATATCCACTGGCATCGAATGTTTTGCTTACGGATTCTAATCTTAAAATGTTCGATTCGTTCATTAGTTTGACAATCAGAGTTAAATTTTTAGCTTATTGACCCAATCCACTTAATTTTCAAAGGTTAAGCAACCGGTTTAAATCTACAGAATGAATTATAATAGGGACTATATTAATCATAACTTAAGTTTAATTTTTAACGGGATTTCGCCATAGTAAAACCAACGTAGAACCGGCAGAAACTAACAACAAGGTTAGAGAAGCTGCGGCTGCATCCGTAAACTGCACATCCTCTGTCGCTTGCCAAATCTGGGTTGCTAAAGTTTTAAATCCAATCGGTGCCAGTAACATCGTAGCGGGTAGTTCTTTAATCGCAGTCAAAAACACTAGAACTGCACCGCCTAATACTCCTGGACTGACTAACGGTAACGTAATTTCCCGCAGGGTTTGCCAGGGGGTGCGGCCCAAGGTGCGTGCGGATTCTTCTAATTGGGGATTGACTTGCAGGAGGGAACTGCGAATCGTGCCCACCGATTGGGGTAAAAATAACACTAAATAGGCAAACACTAACATGGGTAGGGTTTGATATAAAAAAGGGACATAGTTAGCACCGATAAACACTAAAGAAAGGGCAACTACGATTCCTGGCAAGCCAAATCCAATGTAAGTTAAGCGCTCAATTACCGTTGTGATTCGTCCGGGAAAGCGCACGGAAAGGATGGCGACGGGAAGGGCAAATAGGGTCGCAATGAGGGCGGAAAGACTGGAGGCGAGGATGGAATTAAAGCCCGTGGTAAGGACATCCGGGGGAATTTTTCCCGCATTGAGTCCGCGCCCTAACCAGAAGAGGGTAACCGCAAGGGGGAGGACTAATCCCAAGGCGGTGATGAGGCTACAAAAGGCGATCGCAGGCCATTTCCACCCGCCCAAGGCGATACGGGTGGGGGTGCGACTGCCGCCCGAACTGCTGCTGTAATAGGCTGCACCTGTTCTAACTCGGTATTCGATCGCCAGGATTAGGAACAACAGGGCAACTAAAACTAAGGACAAGACTGCCGCCGAGTTGCGGTTAAAACTACTCCGGTACTGGATGAAAATCACCCGAGTAAAAGAGTCAAACCGCATCAAGCTGGGTGTCCCAAAATCCCGCAAGGAATAAAGAGCGACTAATAACCCCCCAGCGACTAAGGAGGGGCGTAGCTGAGGGAGGGTAACTTGCCAGAAGGTAGACCAGCCATTGTTTCCCAGGGTGCGGGAGGCTTCTTCGATCGCCGGGTCGATGCCTTGCAACCCCGATCGCAGGGCAATCAGCAGATAGGGATAGGTAAACAAGGTTAGCGCCAAAATCGCACCGGGCCACCCATAGATCGAAGGCAATTCTTCCACCCCAAAGGGTTCTAGCAACAGTTGTAGCCAACTACCTCGGGTCCCAAAACTGGCAATTAAGGCAAAGCTGCCGACATAACTGGGAACCGCCAGGGGGAGGGTGGTTGCGATCGCCCAAAACCGCCGCCCAGGTAAATTGGTTCGTTCGGTCAAAAAGGCTAAGGGCAAGGAAATCAAGGCAGAAAATAGGGTAACCGCTGCGGCTAAACCGGCACTGTGCCCTAAAACCTCTAGGGTGCGCGGACGGGAAAGCAAGGTCCAGACTTCCTCAAATCCTGCACCGGCAGCCCGGATTACGAGATAAAGGAGGGGAAGGGCGATCGCCACGGCGGTAAGACTTCCAGCGGCGACCAAAAACCCTGGAGGGCGAGACCCTTGTCCCGAAGGCTGATAGCCCCCAACCCACTGTTCTAACCGCTTGCCAATCTGGGCGATCGCCTTTCCCTGTTTTGTTGATTTCATCCTTAACTCAGCACCTTTCGCACCCTAGATTGCATTTGACTCATGTTCTATCTTGACTCAAGTGGCTCAACTTTTTTATAAAACTCCCGCTTCCTCTAATAAAGAAATAGTTCCCTCTAAATCGGCTAAGTTGCTCAAGTCAATATTGGGCGGATTGATTTGAGAGATCGGAATTTGTTTAGCCGGGGGTTCTACGCCAGAGATTAAGGGATACTCCGTGGTTTGTTGCGCAAAATAGTCTTGGGATTCAGGTTTGAGGAGATACTCAATGAATTTTTCTGCATCTGCTTTCTGGTCGTTGGTATCCATAATGGCAATCCCAGCCACATTAATCATGGACCCGATATCTCCAGACATATAATGATGGGCCACAGGAAAACTCGGATTTTCCGCAATAAACCGCGAGAGGTAATAGTTATTGACTAACCCGAGGTGGACTTCTCCTCGCCCTAACGCTTCCACAATGGTGGTATTGTTCCGATACGCTACAGCCCCATTCGCTTTCATGGCGCGCAACCATTCTAAAGTGCGATCATCTCCGGCAGTCGAGCGCATAGCCGTGATAAAAGCCTGAAAGGAGCCGTTTGTGGGTGACCAGCCGACTTTACCACGCCACTTGGGTTGGGTCAATTCCCAGATATTCTTCGGGAGTTCGTTCCGTTGTACCAGTTGGGTATTGTAATCGACAACACGAGCACGTCCACTGATTCCCACCCATTGCCCGTTGCGAGACCGAAACCGCGCATCTACCTGGTTGAGCAGGGGTTGCGGAAGTGCGACGGTACGTCGGGCTTGAGCCATTGCCCCTAATGCGCCAGCATCTTGGGCGAAAAACAAGTCTGCACGGCTATTTCGGCCTTCTTCCAACAGGGCGATCGCTAATTCCGCAGTATCCCCATATCTAACTTCTATATTAAGTCCCAGTTCTTGACGGGCTTTCTCAATTACCGGGGCAATTAGGTTTTCATTGCGTCCAGAATAGATAACCAAGGTTTTTCCTTGGGCCATCACAACGCGAATTCCGCCCAGGCTTAAGAGTATGGCGATCGCGGCGATCGCCAGTTTTTTGCGATAGTTCATGGTTTGTAATCTCTATAAGATTTCGGTTGATGTTGCTCACAAGTCGTTACAGCAGTTGATGCTATACCCTAAAGCATTCAACGGGGCGATCGCCGCAGTATTTCCCCGACAGTTTTTGGTAAACCCTATAAAATGCCAGTTTCCCCCAGTAGTTTGAGCGTTCCCTCTAAATCATCCAGATTGCTCAGGTCGATGTCGGGATACTTGATATCTGATAAGGGTTTTAGGCTTTTAGTTGCCGTTACCCCGGTTGCTAAGGGATACTCATACGTCTCTTGAGTAAAGTATTCCTGAGCTTTGGAACTTAACATAAAGTTAACAAACTGTTGTGAGGCAGCCAGATTGTCTGTACTCTCCAAGATACTCACACCTGCTACATTCACCAATGACCCCACATCGTTAGGGAAACTGTGAGCAACGGGGGCTTCTGGATTTTCAGCCTTGAATTTTTCTAAATAGTAGTGATTGACAAATCCCACAGCAATTTCACCCCGAGAAAGGGCTTCCACGATCGCTGTATTTTTGGGATATACTTTCGGATTGTTGGCTTGAACCCCTTCTAACCATGCTTTGGTTTGTTCCTCTCCAAGAGAGAGTCGCAAGGCGGTAACAAAGGCTTGGAATGACCCATTGCTCGGTGCCCAGCCAATTTTTCCCTCCCACTTGGGATCGGTCAACTCTAGGATCGATTGGGGTACTTCTTCCGGTTGTACCAGGTCCGTATTATAGTCCAACGTGCGAACCCGACCTGTAATCCCCACCCACTCACCTTCGGGCGATCGATACCGCGACTCGACTTTATTGAGGATATCTTCCGGCAGTTTGGCAGTGCGATCGGCTTTTTGCATGGCTCCGAGGGCTCCGGCATCTTGTGCAAAAAAGACGTCCGCTGGTGTATTTTCGCCTTCTTCCAGAATCGCCGCCGCGAGTTCGGCGGTGTCTCCGTAGCGCACTTGAATATCAATGCCGGTTTCAGTCTTGAATTGTTCGATCAACGAGCCCACTAAGTTCTCATTGCGACCCGAATACACAACCAGTTGTTCTCCTGCTGTTGCTGGAGTCGTGGCTGTTGTTGCTGCTGGGTCCGGTTGGGTCGTTTGGGTCGTTGCTGTGGGTGTGGTTCCGTTAGAACAGGCGACTACCAGTCCCCCACTTGCCAGGGCCAACCCTAATAAGCTCAATAGTTTTCTGCGTTTCACTCCTTGCACCTCCCAAAGTACCTTCACAATTGTTTCCTATCAATCAAGAAAAACTCTCAATTAATTGACAAAGACAATCTCAGCGAAGCTGTTTTTTGAATCCAAGATCTGAATTTACGGTATTGGATGAGTTCCGTCAAGCTTAATGAAATAAATTCTCGTTTTTGTTTTTTTCAGGCGTAACCCCTAGGGTAAACCCTCGTAAAACCAAAAAGCGTAACCCTTCTAAGCGCCATAGTCCCTTGCCCGACCATTACCAACTGTAAAGAAAATTCAGATTAACTCGTGTTAATAACGCATTTTCCTGAAAATTTTGAGACAAAATCTCACGATTTCCCCTCAATTTGTTACAGTTTTTTAAGAAACTTTACAACTCATCAAGGTTGGGTTCCAGCCCCTGGGCGATCGCGGGCTGACTGACCCCCGTTCTTTGTTCAAGGTGGCGGTCCCCAATAGTTGCCAATAACTAGCAATTATTGGGCCATAGAGAAGTATAATCCAATCCTACCACTCAGGGATTGACTGCGAATCTATCTGATGGGTTTGCCCCTACTGACAATTTAATCTTTCTTATTTCAAAAATAATGTAAAATTACACATCAAACAGAAGCGATTTGGGAAAAGGACCCGGGACTTAAGACCCCTAATTTTTGAGAAAGCACGCCGATCGCACTGTATTAAGATAGGTTTGATCTGAAACCCTATCCTGCCAGCGCAATCTCATCCCACTTCATCCCTTACCCCATCAGCCCTTCCCTAAACCCCCGAGATAAAACGCTGGAATCCTTACCAAAAAAAGACTTTAGCAACTTTAAACCCTCCCCCTTTTTCTCCCAAGGATGTATCCCTGTTTACTTGACAGGGACAAAAAAATCAAGTATTCCTTAAAGTTGATATGCATTCTCAGTGATTTTTAAGTCAAGACTGTTACGGATGATCACAGACCTCCTGGTATCGTAAACCCAGAAGGATGACGACCTCGTTCTCTTTGGGAAAAAAGGTCGTCAGGAACTGCCCTAGTCCTCTTATCTATAGATGGTCAGCAGGTGAGACAGGCTGAAAACCCGAGATCAGGAACGGAGTGATTTCTGTATAGTGCTTATTAGTAAAAAGTATTAATAAGTCCCTGAGTTGAACACTCGGTTTGAGACAGTTGGCATTAAAAACGCTGGAGAGTTGCTTGATTAGGTGTGAGAAAAACGGAAAGAAGGGAATGCGTCACAATTGGATGAAGCTCATGCTGGCATCACCAGCTATTTTGGCGATCGAGGCATTAAGTCCTACGGGGATCGCGGCCATGCCTCTAGCAGAAATCGCCCCATCGGATCAGATACCACAGGTGGAGGCGATCGCTCAAGATACCGCCACTCCAGAATCATTAGATATTCTGGAACAAATCAACCTCTACTCCCAAGCGGAGCTAGAACTAGGCCCCTTAGAACAGGTTAACTCGGTTCGGGAACTCAGCGATGTTAGCCCCACAGACTGGGCATTTCAGGCTGTGAGCGCCCTTGCCGAGCGCCATCAATGTCTCCTCGGCTATGGCGACGGGACCTATCGGGGTAACCGCGCCATGACGCGCTACGAATTTGCGGCCAGCTTAAACGCCTGTTTAATTCAAATTCAACAGAAAATCGAAGGTTTAAACGCCTTATCCCCAGACGAACTCAACTCGATTCGCCGCTTACAAGAAGAATTTGCCGCCGAACTCGCCACCCTGCGCGGTCGAGTGGATGCGTTAGAAGTGCGCACAGCGGAATTAGAAGCCAATCAGTTCTCCCCCACCACAAAAATGAGTGGTGAAGTTCTAATGGCGCCGATTCAGGCTTTTGGCGATCGCGGTGAAACGATTGCTGGAGGGGAAGAGACCGAACTCTCCCTAGGGTATCGGCTACGTTTGACGTTGGACTCTAGCTTGACTGGCAAAGATCGCCTCCGAACCCGACTAGAAGCCGTAAACGTGGCCCGTTTAGATAACACCACGGGTACCGTCATGTCTCGGTTGGGATTTGACGGAGAAAGCGATAACGAACTCGTCCTCGATCGCCTAGAGTATCGGTTTCCCGTCACTGATAACATGAGAATGTGGATCGGGGCTACTGGATTGGAGCATGATCACATTTTCCCCGTCACCAATCCCCTATTTGAAAGTAGTGGTAGTGGTGCACTATCGCGATTTGGCCGTCGCAACCCCGCCGTTTATCGGCAACCAGCAGGCGCCGGTGCAGGGTTTGAATACAAATTTGGCAGTGTGGCTAGACTGTATGGCGCATATATGGCAGGCACTGCCAATACCCCAACCTCTAAAAATGGGTTATTTGATGGCAGCTATAGTGCAACGGCCCAGCTTACCGCCACTCCCATTGAAAATTTAGAAGTCAGCTTGGCTTACTCTAACTCCTATTTTCCTGGGGGTGAGGTCAACGTTTCCGGGACTACGGGTTCGGGCAATGCAAGGCGACCCTTTACCAATGATGTTGCCACCTCTTCCAATAACTTGGGGGTACAAGCCAGCTTCGCATTCGAGCCTGTCACCGTATCGGGTTGGGCCGGTTGGTCCTTAGCTGAAGCCCAAGTTAGTGATGGGGATGTCAACAGCGGCGACACTGCCACCGTATTTAACTGGACACTGAATGTCGGGGTTCCTGATTTAGTCAAAGAAGGAAGTCTACTCGGTTTTATTGTCGGTCAACCGCCGAAAGTAATTAGTAATGATGTCTCTGGACGAGAAGACCCCGATACTTCCTTCCATTTTGAGGCTTTATTCCAGTATCCCATCACCAACAGAATCAACATTACTCCGGGATTTTTCGTGATTACCAATCCCGATCATAACTCAAACAATAACACGATCTGGGTTGGTACCATGCGGACTCAGTTTAGTTTCTAAACTCACGGTATTGGTCCTGCTGAGATAGAAAGAATCGGTAAATTCTAAAATTTACCGATTCTTTCTATTAAGAGGAAGTTTTTAATTTTGGATAGTCCTAAAAATGATTGGCAATTAATTCGGGAATTTCTTCGGGTTGAATCTTGGTATAACGGGCTTTATCTGGCATAACTACCACATTAGGACCAGCTTTGCAGCGACTCATACAGCCGGTTCCCTTGATGGTGACGTTATCTTCTAAGCCTTTTTGACGTAACTGTTCTTCTAAGGCTTTACAGACGGCTGCTCCCCCTTTTTTGCGGCAGTCAGACTTTTGACAAATCAAAATGGTGGCTTTCTTTTTTTCGGGGACTATAGCTTCCAGAGTAGGAATGGGAGGTGGAGAACTCGCACAAGTTTCGGCGATCGCACAGTCGCGAAAATGGTCACAACCTGATACTCGACTCGCGATCGCTTGAGGTTCGGAAGAAACCGAGTTGAGGGTCGGCAGAATATGATAGGCTTTAAGCTTCCACAATCCAGTTTTTAGGTTCAGTTGTTTCTCACCGATCGCCCTCACCCAGTCTCCCGGTGTCAACTGAGTTTCTAAAATAGCCCGCTGCTTTTTCGGCATATCCAGCTTAATCAACCGTTCGCCTTCCCGGGTTCCCAATCGAAAGTATTTGAGATTTTTTCCCTCGGGGATGCCAAACCCTAAGAAACGACCTTCGAGATTGAGTTCTGAGGTTTGTTTATATGATTTACCCATTGTTTTATTTTTGGTAGTTGTTTTTTGTACAAAACTTTTTTGCTTACATTCAGGCGATCGCCGTTTTAAATCCCTGGGGTGAGAGGATCGGAGACTCCCCTCACCTGCGATCGCCTTGTATTAATTAATTTTCCAGCACTGTTCTAACCACTGCACTAACTCCTGACGAGATGCACTCTGTTGTCTGGATACACTCCAAAATTGCACGGTGGCTGTTGTATCGCTCAGGTACACCCGCAAAGGCTGATTGGGTTCACACCAACAGGGAATCTCTAGTTCACGCAACCGCTGAAATACAGACCATCGCTCGGCCCCATTCACTTCTACTAACTGTGCTAGATCGGTCTTATACTCCGATGATTCCATGCAATCTTCCTAATACTTGCTAAATATTATCAGTAAGCTGGGTAGAGGACCCCCTTGATTTTTCTCCTCCCTCTGAGCAAGCACGATCGGGTTTTGAACCCGGCGATCGCCTTTCTCTCTCCTTAGATTACTGCAACTGACAAATATTCTCATCTACTTTCCGCCAGACTTTAACAAAACTTTACAATTCCCCGCTTTAGGCCCTAAAAACAAGGGAAAATCTCCATCAAGTCCGCGTAAATCCTAGATTTAGCGTACACGAGAGCAACAACGCTATTGATAGGGGGAACTTGTGACAGGACCTGGACTGATGGGCAACCCTCTCAAAATTAGAATCCTGGAATTGAGTCCAGCAGAAGCCCTAATCGGTCACAAAAATTGGTAATCTGCAATATTTTAATCCATCAGCTTATTGATAAGAGATAGCATTTTCAATACAGAGGAGGACCCGTCAATTCTTTGAACCGGTGCGGGCGCAGACTTAACAGATTGATAATTTGCAATTGATGACTCAAGACTCAAGAGCTTTTAAAAAAGCTTCAAGGTGTATTCTATGTACTCAACCCCTTGATTTGCCTGTGTTAAAATCCCTCTATTGAGCAATCAAAGTTGCCAATACAAAAGGAGAATACTAATTATGGCTGAAATGCAGAATGCAGTCCGATCCTTTGGGCATATTGCGGATAATCCGATTGGATTAGAAACCTCCGTAACTGCGCCAGTTTGCGAGGGCTTAAATGTAGCACTAGCAAGCTTTCAAGCGCTTTATTTGCAATATCAGAAACATCATTTTGTGGTAGAGGGGGCTGAATTTTACTCTCTTCATGAGTTTTTTCAAGAAAGTTACGAAGCTGTAGAAGAACACGTTCACGATTTAGGGGAACGATTGAATGGGTTGGGGGGAATTCCCGCCGCGAGTTTTAGTAAATTAGCAGAGTTGTGCTGCTGGACCCCAGAACCGGACGGGGTGTATAGCTGCCGTCAGATGGTGGAGCATGACTTGGTAGGGGAACAAGGGATGATTCAATTGTTGCGACGGCAGGCGGCACAGGCGGAGAGTTTAGGCGATCGCGCCACCCGCTATCTGTACGAAAAAATCCTCCTAGCGACGGAAGAACGGGCGTATCATCTAGCTCATTTCCTCGCCGATGATAGTTTAGTCCTTTCCCGCTAAATAACAGAGAGAGTTTCTCAAAACTGCGTTACTGTAGAAGGAAGTTCAGCTTTAAAAGCGGACCGACTCGACCTATCGATTCTAAACAGAAGAGAACGCTTAAGGCAGAGGGGGGTTTTCCCTCTCTGCATCTTTTTTTGGGGAGGATTGGGGGGATGGGGAGGATAGGGGAGATGGGGAGGGATGAAATTTTATTTGAAAAAACTTGCAATAAAGTCTAAATTCTGTATTACTAGATTTATTCTATTATTGAGGATTAGTTTCAATAAGAAGCGTAAAATACTGGACAAATATAATTTTGTCAAGACCGTTGGCGGTCAAGTTATGGATAAGGAGTTGTAGCTAGGGAGAAACGGTGACTTGATTTACCGCTCAGGTTTCGATGAGTTAGGGAATCTTGTGCCTTGATGCCGGATACCTGGTGTATCCAAGCTAACGAAGCGATCGCGCCCGCCATAGCGACCCTAGCGGACAAAGGGCCGAATTCTGACCAACCATTGACCATAAATTCGGGTAAGTCGTCATGCCATTTTATACCCAGGCACAACTTAAAAGCGAACTGCGACAATTGGGCTGTCGCCTGACTCCCCAACGGGAAGCCATCCTCGGCGTATTTCAAACCATCCCCCAAGGCAACCATTTAAGTGCTGAAGAACTCTACAGTTTGTTGCAGCGCCAGGGGGAGAAAATTAGCTTATCCACAGTGTATCGAACCCTAAATTTGATGGCGCGGATCGGAATTCTGCGGGAACTAGAGTTAGCCGAAGGGCATAAACACTACGAACTGAACAAACCCTCACAACCGCACCATCATCTTGTTTGCGTTCAGTGCCATCAGACCCTTGAATTTACCAGTGATTCAATTGCTAAAATTTGCAGCAAGCAAGCTGATGCGGCTCAATTTCAAATGTTAGACGCACAACTAACCCTTCATGCAGTTTGCCTAGAAGCATTTGAGGAGGGATGGCCCTATTTACTCCCTGATGATTGGATTTGTCCAAAATCTGGCATGGCGGTGAATCAATCAGAATCACTCCAGGATAACGGGACTGGAGCGGTATGAGATATAGAGGAATAAGACAAGAAACCGGGTTTCTGAGCCTAATTTGTTGCTAATGAGCAAAAATCTTGTAAAGAAACCCGGTTTATAACCGTTACTGTATTCAAGTCCCCGTGAAAAAAATGATTAGGGGATTTCCTCGGTTCAAGCGG
Source organism: uncultured Oscillatoriaceae bacterium (assembly GCA_965650385.1). GTDB lineage: Bacteria > Cyanobacteriota > Cyanobacteriia > Cyanobacteriales > Laspinemataceae > Laspinema. Next base: position 19,970 of record CBFGOM010000059.1, on the reverse strand, counting down.
GCGTCACCACAGGCTAGGATCCGTAGAGGAAGTCATCAAATCTTGTTATTAGCAAAACCGAGTGATACGGATTGAATGAAACCTCGTAAAATAAACTGGATTTAGCAAAAATGCGATCCGGGGTCAGTAGTCAAAGGTCAGTGGTCAGTTGTAACTGAAAGCTGGCAATTGACAACAGACCCTTGACAATGACAACACAGAACCCATAAGTCGAAAGTTTAAGCCTATGCCCCGTCGCAACGACATCCAGAAAATCCTGATCATCGGCTCTGGTCCTATTGTGATCGGGCAAGCTTGCGAATTTGACTATTCAGGGACGCAAGCTTGTAAAGCGCTCCGAGAAGAAGGATATGAAGTGGTGCTGGTGAACTCGAACCCCGCCACGATCATGACCGACCCCGAAACAGCCGATCGCACCTATATCGAGCCACTGATTCCGGAAGTGCTGGAAAAGGTGATCGCGAAAGAGCGACCTGATGCCCTATTACCCACAATGGGCGGCCAAACCGCTCTGAACTTGGCGGTTACCTTAGCCAAAACGGGTGTTTTAGACAAGTATGGCGTTGAGTTAATCGGCGCGAAACTAGAGGCGATCGAAAAAGCCGAAGACCGCTTACTGTTTAAAGAAGCAATGGCACGGATTGGGGTTGCCACCTGTCCCTCGGGGATTGCTACGACTTTGGATGAAGCCAAAGCTGTAGGACACAAAATTGGCAGTTATCCCTTAATTATTCGACCTGCCTATACCCTCGGTGGAACGGGTGGTGGGATTGCCTACAACCAAAAAGAATTTGAAATCATGGCGGCAGGCGGGATTGATGCCTCCCCCGTCTCTCAGATTCTGATCGAGCAGTCTCTGCTCGGTTGGAAAGAGTATGAACTAGAAGTCATGCGCGACTTAGCAGATAACGTGGTGATTATCTGCTCGATTGAAAATATTGACCCGATGGGGATTCACACCGGGGACTCGATTACCGTTGCACCGGCGCAAACCTTGACCGATAAAGAGTATCAGCGCCTGCGGGATGCGTCGATCGCCATTATCCGCGAGATTGGAGTAGAAACCGGCGGTTCAAATATTCAGTTTGCGATTAATCCGGTGAATGGTGACCTGATTGTAATTGAAATGAACCCTCGGGTCTCTCGGTCCTCCGCATTGGCATCGAAAGCAACGGGATTTGCGATCGCCAAGTTTGCTGCTAAATTGGCCGTGGGTTATACCCTGGATGAAATTCCGAACGATATTACTCGTAAAACTCCGGCGAGTTTTGAACCCACCATTGACTATGTGGTGACGAAGATTCCGCGCTTTGCCTTTGAGAAGTTCTCTGGATCGGAACCGACGCTAACCACTCAGATGAAGTCCGTGGGTGAAGCAATGGCGATCGGGCGGACCTTCAATGAATCGTTCCAAAAAGCCATGCGCTCAATGGAAACCGGGCGTTCGGGTTGGGGATGCGATCGCCAAGAAATGCTCCCGAGTTTAGAACAAATTCGCGCCGGATTACGCACCCCCAATCCCGATCGCATTTTTACCGTTCGTCATGCGATGCTCATGGGGATGACGGTGGAGGAAATCTACGAACTCACCTGCATTGACCCCTGGTTCCTCGATAAATTCCAAGAACTCCTGGAAACGGAAAAATTCCTCAAGCGATCGCAGCTTCAAGACTTGACAAAAGAGCAAATGTATGCAATCAAACGTCAAGGATTCAGCGATCGGCAAATTGCTTTTGCCACCAAAACCCACGAGGACCAAGTACGGGCCTACCGCGTTGGGTTAGGGGTCAAGCCGGTTTATAAATTGGTCGATACTTGTGCCGCCGAATTTGAAGCACTAACCCCCTATTACTATTCCACCTACGAAGAAGAATCAGAACAGACCGTTTCTAATAAACGCAAAGTGATGATTTTAGGGGGTGGCCCGAACCGGATTGGACAGGGGATTGAATTTGACTATTGCTGCTGTCATGCCTCTTATGCATTGCGGGAAGAGGGATGCGAAACCATTATGGTCAACTCCAACCCGGAAACTGTTTCCACCGATTACGACACCAGCGATCGCCTCTATTTTGAACCCCTAACCAAAGAAGATGTGCTCAACATCATCGAGGCGGAAAATCCTGAAGGGGTGATTATTCAGTTTGGCGGACAAACGCCCCTGAAATTGGCAATTCCCTTGTATGAAGCACTCATGGCGCAAGGACCCGATCGCGTCCTACCCCCAGAAGTGACAACAAAAATTTGGGGAACCTCACCCGACTCCATCGACATTGCCGAAGATCGGGAACGGTTTGAGAAGATCCTCTGGGAATTGGATATCAAACAGCCTGCAAATGGGATTGCGCGTAGTTATGAGGATGCCTTAGCGATCGCCCAGAAAGTGGGGTATCCCGTGGTAGTGCGTCCTTCCTACGTCCTCGGGGGACGGGCGATGGAAATCGTCTATTCTGATGCCGACTTGGAACGGTATATGAAGTTTGCCGTGGAAGTCGAACCCGATCGCCCGATTTTGATTGATAAATTCCTAGAAAACGCCGTCGAGGTGGACGTGGATGCGCTTGCCGATGCCACAGGACAAGTGGTGATAGGCGGCATCATGGAACATATCGAACAAGCTGGGATTCACTCCGGTGACTCCGCCTGTTCGATTCCCTATATTTCCTTAAAACCGGAAGCCTTAGCCACCATTCGGGAATGGACCGTTAAATTGGCCCAAAAACTCAAGGTGATTGGGTTGATGAATATTCAGTATGCCGTGCAAGGGGAACAGGTGTACATCTTAGAAGCCAATCCCCGCGCCTCTCGGACGGTTCCCTTTGTTTCCAAGGCGATCGGGATTCCTCTAGCGAAGATGGCTTCTTGGATTATGTCCGGCAAAACCTTAGAATCTCTCAACTATACCGAGGAGAAGATTCCCGAACATATTGCGGTAAAAGAAGTGGTGTTGCCGTTCAACAAGTTCCCCGGTAGCGATACTCTCCTAGGTCCAGAAATGCGATCGACCGGGGAAGTGATGGGGATTGACACCGATTTCGGCAAGGCATTTGCGAAAGCTGAATTAGGGGCCGGGGTCCGGTTAGCGCTTCAGGGAACCGTGTTTGTTTCCATGAACAGTCGGGATAAACCCCTGGTTGTGCCGGTGATTAAAGAGTTCATGGATTTGGGCTTTAAGATTATTGCCACCGATGGCACCCGCAAGGTCCTCCAAGATCATGGCCTGGAGAATGTGGAACTGGTGTTCAAGGTCCATGAAGGTCGTCCCCATGTCATTGACTGGATTAAGAATGACCAGATTCAGTTTATTATCAACACGCCGACGGGAGAAGAGTCCCAAACCGATGCCCGGATGATTCGCCGCATGGCATTGGATTATCAACTGCCAATTATTACCACGATCGCCGGTGCAAGGGCCACGGTAGCCGCTATTCGCGCGCTCAAGGGTGAACCCTTGGGGGTCAAGGCGATTCAGGATTATCTCAATTAACCCTTGAAACAGGCGATTGCACCGGGTTTAATCAGTGACCTGCGGTGCAGTCTTCGAGAGGGTCTCACGGGGGCGATCGCTTCATTGTTACCGAAGCGATCGCCCCTTTTTTTGGTTAAATTCCACACCCTGAAGGGTGGGTTTTTTTGTAGGAGTACCCCCAGCAGGGGTTTGAAGCTGGGAAGGGACCTGATACGCCTTGAGCCACACCCAACCTGAAAACCTGGGTATAAAAATCAGAATTTTTCTCCATATTTTCTTCATTTTGTTTTCCAGGATGCATTCTGAAAATTATTTCCTGGGTAATCTCTATATAACCGAGGGCTGGACCTTCCAGAACTAAATTTCAGAATCTGGGCGTCAGGACTAGACATTTCGTTAAGAAATGTTACAATTTTTCACATAACGACTTGAGAAATTTAAGAAATTTTATGACAACCTCGCAATTCGTACTTGCAGCCATGATTTTGGGAATCCTGTATTCATACAGAACAGCGATCGCCTTGTCTTGCCAATACCAGCTAGAACGGGTTCCGGTTCGGGTTCCAAGCCGTCAGAAGTAAGCAAATAGCAATTCAGGGGTAAACCGGCACTCCCGAATCATCCCGGATTGCATCAAATGTGGCTATCCCGATCAAGATCCCCCGGAGGTTACCCCAGTGCGAGATGCCTCCGGTAGGCTACAGGAACGGGCCCTCTTCAGATTGAGAGTCAAGGATACCCGCCACGAAAACGAACGTTACCCATTGAGTGAAGAAGCGCCATGAAGACTGCTCAAACTTCTACAGACTTAGTTCGCACTTACCTGCGAGAAATTGGCCGAGTTCCCCTGTTAACCCACGAGCAGGAGATTATATTGGGTAAGCAGGTTCAGCAATTGAGCCTGTTGCATGAGATTAAAGAGACCCTCACCGAACAGTTCGGGCATGAACCGACGGATGTAGAATGGTCACAAGCGGCAGGATTATCCTTGGTTGAGCTGCAACAAACGATCGAACAAGGTGAAACCGCCAAGCGCAAGATGGTGGAAGCGAATTTGCGACTGGTGGTATCTGTTGCCAAAAAGTATATTAAACGTAATGTCGATTTACTGGACTTAATCCAAGAAGGAACGATCGGAATGCAGCGGGGGGTAGAGAAATTTGACCCCACCAAAGGTTACCGATTTTCCACTTATGCCTATTGGTGGATCCGTCAGGCCATTACTCGGGCGATCGCCGAAAAGGGCCGCACGATTCGCCTCCCCATTCACATTACTGAAAAACTTAACAAAATCAAGAAAGCATCTCGGGAATTATCTCAACAACTCGGACGCACTGCCACAATTGGCGAGTTAGCGGCAGAGTTAGAACTCACTCCCAAGCAAATTCGGGAGTATATGGAACGCGCTAGACATCCCCTCTCCCTAGATTTGCGGGTGGGGGATAATCATGATACAGAACTGAGTGAGTTGTTGGAAGATACCGGACCCTCTCCGGAAGATTTTGCTACTCATTCAGCAATGCGCGCGGATTTAGAAAAATTGATGGCGGAGTTAACCACCCAGCAACGGGAAGTAATTGCTTTACGGTTTGGGTTGGAAGATGGACAGGCAATGACCCTTTCTAAGATAGGCGATCGGCTCAATATTAGTCGTGAACGTGTCCGCCAAATTGAACGAGAAGCTCTTACAAAACTCCGCAAGCGCAAAGCAGATATGAATGAATATGTTGCCAGCTAATCGGGTTTCTGCTCCCTTAAATTGAGTTGAGATGTCTCCTGTTGATGGGAGGCATCTTTTTTTTGAGGTTTCGGGATGGAGTTTTAATCACTCATTTCAAAGATTTTCACAGAATCACAGACACCATTAAAATAGCGGCAAGTCTAAGGTGAATCCTGGTAAGATGTTTTCTCCCGATAAGCGGGTGGGAAGTGGGACGGTTTCTACGGGTTGAGTGGGGCGATAAATTGAGACTTGTTGCCCTTGCGGATTAATCAGCCAACCTAATTTTAAGCCACTGTTGAGATATTCCTGCATTTTGTCTTGAAGTTGTTGGATTGAGTCGGTTCGAGACCTCAGTTCTATGACAAAATCAGGACAAAGTGGGACAAATTTTTCCTGTTGTTCCTGGGTAAGAGATTCCCAACGAGCATTCTCCACCCAAGCGACATCTGGGGACCTTTTTCCTCCTTGGGGTAAGATGAAGATGGTGGATGAACTGAAGACTTTTCCCAGTTGAGTTTGACGGTTCCAAATTACGACATTGGCGTTCAAATCAGACTCTCGATTGCCGGTGATTCCTCCAACTGGGGGCATGATGAGTAATTCTCCTTGGGCGGTTTCTTCAAGTCGCCAATTTTCATTGATTTGGCAGAGTTGATAAAATTGGTCGTCACTTAAGTTGACAGTTTTGAGGTTTAAAATAATCGGCTCTGAAATCATTTGAATTTATCCTGGTGTGTTGACCACTGATTTCACAGATTTTCACGCAGCTTTAGATTTTTTGCTAAAAAAGGGGGGAAATCGGTTGACAAGCGGGGTTGACTTTGATAAATTTATACTTATAATGGGAGGCTTTGCTAAAATATTATTGGCGTCAACATCCCATTATGAATATAATAAGGCATCAAGTCAAGAATTGCAAGGCTTCTCACCTATCTTTTTTGGCCGAATCAAGGGGGAAGCATACACCCTGAAAAGTGAGGGTTTCATCCAACTTTTTGATGGCGACAAGCTTCCGCAATCATGGTGCGAATTTCGGTGCAGAGGCGCTCGAAACTTAACCCTTGTTTTTGGAGAATGGTTTGGACTGAGCCTTTGAGTTGTATATACTCTTGGGGTGTAATATCTTTGGCAGTCATGACGACGACGGGGATGGATCGCCCGTGGGGATATTGTTTTAACGCATTTAAAAACTCAAATCCATCCATTTCTGGCATCATCAAATCCAGTAATATCAAGTCTGGGGTATGAGCGGCGATCGCCTCTAAACCTCGACGACCATTTTCGGCCACAAAGGTTTTCCAGCCGTGGTTCTCCAGAACCCGATGGAGGAGATCCCGAGTGGCTGGATCATCCTCCACAATCAAAATTGATTCTACTGGGCCCTTGTCTGGGGAGGATTCTTCTTGGCGTTGTTGATATTTATGCAGAAGTGCGATCAAGCGATGGCGATCGATCGGTTTCGTCATGTAATCCGAAGCACCTAGTGCCATCCCCATCGGCTTATTATCCATCATTGTGAGGACAATCGTAGGGATATCGGCGAGTTCCGGGTCCGCTTTGAGGGCGCATAGAACCGACCAACCATCTTGATGCGGCATCATCACATCAAGGGTAATTGCATCGGGGTGGAGTTCCTTCGCCAGTTCTAATCCCCGATCGCCTGTGGAGGCAACAGCTACTCCCCAACCTTCTTTGCTCAAAAACCGATGCATCAGATCATGCACCGTCGGGTCATCATCAATCACTAAAACCGTTTTCCCCGTCTCTGGGAGTGCCTCTAAGTCTGCCTTGGAAGAGTCCTGTTCTAGGTTGGGAAGAGTTTTCACTTGTGCGGGAAGGAGCATCGTAAACGTAGACCCTTCTCCCTCCCGACTGGTGACGGTAATATCACCGCCCATCATCTCACAGAACCGCTTGGCGATCGCCAACCCAAGACCCGTCCCGCCATACTTGCGCGTAGTAGAGGCATCCGCTTGATTAAACGCCTCAAATAACCGATTGATTTGCTCGGGAGTCATTCCAATTCCCGTATCTTTAATTTTAAAGCAAATCCAATCCGATTCAGAGTGAGGAATTCCCGGCTTTAAATAGCCCGCTTCTAGCGGTTGTGCGAGGACGGCACAAAGGACCGCATGGGCAGAATCTTGGGGTTGAGGGTTGGGAATGCGGGTGACTTCCAGGGAAATCGTGCCATTTTCTGTAAATTTTGCCGCATTACTCAGCAAATTAAATAAATTCTGTCTAACTTTGGTTAAGTCAGCCCACATTGAACCCAGTTCCGGCGCATATCGCACCGCCATTTTATTGCTATTTTTTTCGATCAGGGGTTCGATGGTACTGACCACTTCCTGCAAGGTGGGTTCAATGTCGAAGTCTTCTAAGTACAGTTCCATGCGACCCGCTTCAATTTTAGACAGGTCGAGGATATCATTGATAATGCCCAGTAAATGCTTGCCAGCCCCGTGAATTTTTTGCAGATCCAAGCTTAAGTCTTCTTGACCGGTGTCTTCGGCATCTTCTTTTAACATTTCACTGTAACCGAGGATGGCATTGAGTGGGGTGCGCAGTTCATGGCTCATATTGGCTAAAAATTGACTTTTAGCGCGGTTAGCCGCGATCGCCGCATCTTTTTTCTCTTCAATGGTTTGATTTGCTAGTTGAAATAAGCGAGAGTGAGCGACTAAGAGAATATGTAAATCTAAAAATCGCACTTGTCCATCGGGGAGGACCAGGGCGATCGGTTCGTAGGCTTGGTGGGGGTCACGGGCTAGGGCAATATCAACCGCTTCGTGGATTTTACAGGACCCGGGGAGATGGAGGGGCGGAGAATAGATGCCCGATTGGGTTTCCACTGCTTGGATCGTGTTCCACAGAACGGACATGGGACGTTTGAGATAAATTTCTAATCCGTAGGGACGACTCAGCCATTCAAAAAATTTCCGGCGGGAAATGATGCCGAGGGGTTGTCCATCGGAGATAATCATCACCCCAGGTAATTCAGGGTGAGTTTGAAAGGCTTGGCTGACAACCTGTCCCAGGGTAGAAGCGGGGACTTGAAAATTATGAGAGGGTAAATCAGCCAAGGTCGAATCAAGGGTCAGGCGGTTTTGTTCTGGGTAAAGCACGCTTGTGATCCTCCCTATACTGACCCAGAAATCAGTAAGCCGGACCCCAACTCTGGGGGGACGAGGTAGCTGCCGAAGAGTTCTACCTTGTAAAAACCCGTACTCTCAAGGGTGGGGCTATAGGAACTTAGCCTGCCTGTGCGAGCTAAAGAATAAAGTAGGGTTGTGACAATCGGATTGAGGATGAGTTGAGTCACTTCAGGCTGTCCCTGGCTAAGATTAGGGCGGGTAAGTGCTATACGCCCACTGTTTTTTCGTAACCCGAACTCGGTTTTAAACCCTATCATCCTTCACTTCCTCAACTGGATACTTTTGAAAACAATGCCTGAACTCGTGAGCGGTTTTCGGTAGTTTTGTTACTCCATTAGGTTAGCTGGAAACTGAAAACGGTAGGGTAGACGGACTGTAAAAGTTGAGCCGGATCCGAGTTCGCTGGAAACTGCGATCGCCCCTCCCATCATTTCACAGAATCGCTGCGCGATCGCCAGTCCCAAGCCAGTTCCCCCATACTTACGGGTGGTACTGGGGTCAGCTTGAGTAAACGCATTAAAAATCTGCTCCATCTGCTCTGATGTCATCCCAATTCCGGTATCAATCACCTTAAATTCAATCCAGTCCGGGGGAGGATTGGGGGGAAATACCCGGTCGGGAATGAGTCTCACTTCTAAGGTGATTGTCCCATTTTCTGTAAATTTAGCGGCGTTGCTTAATAAGTTTAGCAGCACTTGCCGAACCTTGTTTAAATCAGAATACATTTGACCCAGATGGGAGGGAGCATTGACTTGGAAGTGATTCCCGTTTTTCTGCACTACAGGATGAATGGTTGCCACGGCTGCCTCGATCACTTGAGTTACATCGAAGGTTTCGAGGTAAATATCCATTTTACCCGCTTCAATTTTAGACAGGTCGAGAATATCATTAATGAGGCTTAAGAGATGCTTTCCAGCAAACTGAATCTTTTTGAGGTCGGGAATAAAATCAAGGATGTCGGCTTCTTCCGCTTCTTCTTCGAGAATTTCACTATAGCCCACGATCGCATTCAGGGGGGTTCGGAGTTCATGGCTCATATTTGCCAAAAACATACTCTTGGCTTGGTTGGCAGTTTCCGCCGCTTCTTTGGCTTGGTATAGCATGATTTCCGCTTGTTTGCGGCTGGTAATATCTCGAACAATTACGATGGTTTGGTTTTCGAGCAAGGGTAGAAGTCGCGCTTCAAAATATTTGAGACAATTGTTAATGGATAAAGAGTATTCTCGATACACTAAATCCCGATTCGCCTTGACTTCTTTGAGGGCTTCAGTAAAGGTTTGACTGATATTGGCGGGAAGAACTTCAGTGATTTTTCGCCCTAAAAATTCTTCCGGAGGAAGGTAAAGGTCCGAGACTTTTCCAGCTTGATAATCTAAAATTGTGGCTTGGTTATCCAGTTTAAAGTATAAATCTGGAAGGGCTTTAAAAATGGCTTGCAGTTCCGAAGTGGTATGATATAATTTCTCTTCATACTGTTTGCGTTCGGTGATATCCCGGGTGATAGAAACGACACAGGGAACGCCCTCTAGGACAATGGATTCAGCGCAAAATAAGCCCACCCGAATTTCTCCGGACTTCATTTTAAAGTGAATTTCGCGGTCAATGACTCGACCACAGGTTTGTAATTCCTCAATACAAGCCTTTTGTTCGGCTTCATAGACCCAAATATTTAGGTCTATTGAGTTGTTGCCGATGACTTCAGCCCACTCAAAACCGGACATTTCTAGGAAGCGATCGTTCACTTCAATATAACGCCCTTCCGCCAGGGTAGTAATCGCGATCGCATCGGGAGACGCGCGAAAGGCTTTAGAAAACTTTTCCTGAGAGACTCGGAGCGCTTCTCGGGCCCGTCGGCGATCGGTAATATCCGTTTGGGACCCGGCAAGGCGATAAGGATTGCCATCGGCATCCCGAACGGCCATCCCCCGAACCAACATCCAGAGGTAAGACCCATTTTTATGCAAGAGGCGATATTCAGTTTGTAAGTGAGGGCTTCGTCCTTTTAAGTGGGCCTCGATATCCGCTTCGACTCGTTCCAAGTCATCAGGGTGAATGCGACTGAACCATTCATCAGGATTGGACCCCATTTCGTGGGGGTAAGCACCGATCGCCGACTTCCACCGGGGAGAAAAATAGATTTCTTGGGTCTTCAAATCCCAGTCCCAGATACCATCATTGGCCCCGGCAACAGCGATCGCATACCGTTCCTGACTCTTCTGAAGGGCAAAGGTCGCCCGTTCCACCGCTAACTCCATTTCCCAAGGTTTTCTGACCCAAATAAAGGTCGATAATCCACAGGAAAATGCTAAAAAGCCGCCTAGGGAGTATAACCAGCCTAGGGGTTGATTCACACGCCATCCGCCCAAGGGGACGGCGGCCATTTCCCAAGACCCGTTGGGTAAGGAGACCTCTTGGAGAATCGGGTTGCGATTAAATAGGTTTGGATCTCCAAAAAATACCGCCCCGTTGGGCCCTAAGCCATCTTGTCCGCGAATGGCGAACTCAACGGGAATGGGGGCTGAGAAGCGAGATCCCGGCAGGGTGGGGGTCCGTCCTGTGGGAGGGGCGATCGCCTTGGTGACTGGGAGGAGTTTCGCATCGGTGAACAGCACCTCTGGGTCAATAACGATCGCCACCAGACCCCAGTAAGCATCATCCCCGGGACTATTTGGGGAAGATATAAAAATAGGAGTGCGACTAATTAAGGCATTACCCCCCTGAACTAAGGGGGTCGGACCAGCAACGAGGGTACTTTTACTCTGGATAGTTTTCTGGACGATTTGGGCTGAGGGGGAATATTCGAGGAGATTTAAACCCAGGGCGGTTTCATGACCCTCTAACGGATAAAGATGGCTGAGAATATTATTTTTAGCCAACTGAATATTCAGAATTCCTGTTTGCTCAGAGACCATGACCTCCGCAAGGCGTTTAAATTCCTCCGGAGTCACCGTGGGATGGTTGGAAACGTAGGCAACCAGACCCCGGGTAATGAACAGTCGGGAGTTTAAGGCCCTTTCGAGTTTAGCTCGCTTGGTACTGAGTTGGAGCAAGACGTCTGTGTGAATTTGCTGACGGTTGCGTTCCATTTCAGACTGACCCAAGGCCCACACTCCGGCTACAACCAGGCCCGCCGAACAGACAGCAGCAATGTAAGGTGACAATGGCGATCGCATCACACTCTCATGTTTATTCAATTAGTCCAAAGTCAGCGATGGATAGTTCAGGAACGCAAGACCTGATAGATCTGAAGCCCCTACAACTGAGCCAGATATGTGCCTCTTCTGGCTGTTCTGAGCCCTTATAGATCTGGAGATGGTAGACTTGGGCATTTTTCAAACCCAAAAAGTTTGGGGCTTGAAAGTTTTCTTTTCATTAGCTTATCCTATTTCCCCAACGGATTGTAGAGACTTGAGGGAAATCATCTCACGATGATGCTATAAAAATTTATAGCGGTTTTATATTGTATTTAAAGCTACTATTTTGGGCCGAGGCAACGGACTGAAATACCTCCGCATTCACCCAGTTTTATGGATTTCCCCTAAACAAATTTCTGTATTAGAAGTTGAGCCGAATGGGTCAAGCCCCCCTTGTTAAGGGGGGTTGGGGGGATCTCTTATAGAAGATTTTATGTTTTGGACTTCCCTTATCCCTAGAGAAGCAAATCCTGACGCGGTTTAAACGTTTCAATCTGACGCAATTTTTCGTAGAGTTCTCGTTCCTGGTCCGTGACCTGTTTCGGGACGGCAATCACAATTTCTACGAGTTGGTCACCCCGCTTGCCATCGCCGGTGGGATAACCTTTATTGGCAAGACGCAACCGTTTACCGGGTCCAACCCCTGGGGGAAGCGTCATTTTCACTAACCCATCGAGGGTGGGAACTTCCACGGGCCCACCGAGGACCGCTTCACAGGGGGAAATGGGGAGAACACAGTAAATATCCGTCCCTTCAACCTTAAAAAAGCCGTGGGGGGCAACGGTGATTTTTAAATACAAATCCCCCCCATTCATACCTTGACCCCGCAGACGAATCCGCTGACCTGTGACCATGCCGGTTGGCATTGTTACTTCCAGCGATCGCCCATCTTCCAGGCGAATCCGTTCCCGCCCTCCGGTATAGGCTTTTTCCAGGGGTAAAGTCAGACGCGCTTCCACATCCCGGGGGTTCGGACGCGCCGGAATCGTATAGGCAGTTTTGGTCGTGCGGGGTTGAAAGGCATCGCGATCGCTGGCGGCAGTGGTAGTCCCTACTCCGACCCCAGCCGTCCGGGTTTCCCGACGTCCCAGCAGTTCATCCACAAAGCTATCAAAATTAGCATATTCCGAGAAATTGCTCGAACTCTGAGGTTCTCGGGATGAACCGGCAGCAAAGGGATTGCTGCGACTGTTCCAGGTTGGGGGTCGCATCGCTGCGCGCCCTTTAAAGCCTTTCTTGCCCAAAAACCGGCTAAATTCATCGTATTGCGCCCGCTTGTTCGGGTCCGAGAGGACCTCATACGCTTCCGAAAGGTCCTTAAATTTTTCCTCGGCGGCTTTATTGCCCGGATTCAAGTCGGGGTGATACTGCCTTGCCAGTCGCCGGTAGGCTTTTTTAATCGAGTCCGTAGAGGAGTCTTTGGTCAAGCCGAGAATTTCGTAATAATTGCGCCAGTTCTGCATATCCGCGATTTTAGACGTTAGATTTTGGATTGTTATCAATTCAATGGACGGACGACCTTGGAGTTATGGAGGGGACTGCGGTTGGGTTGCCGCTGCCACGGCGCGAGGGGACCCTACCGAACCCCCCTTCCCCTCACCAAAGCGCGATCGCAATCCAAAATCGTTCGCGCACGCTTGATTTTACAACCACTCTTCATCATCGTCATCCCAATCTTCATCCTGGTAGGGATTATTGTAACGGTTTGGGCTACTCTTACCCGGGACCGAAGACCGTCCCCGGCGTCGGGTTCCGCGACTATCTCCGGGATAAAAATCTCGCGGTTGGGAGGTGCGATTGTCGGAGGAATACACATCTCGCGGTTGGGAGGTGCGATTGTCGGAGGAATACACATCTCGCGGTTGGGAGGTGCGATTGTCGGAGGAATACAGGTCTCGGGATTGGGAGGTGCGATTGTCGGAGGAATACACATCTCGCGATTGGGAGGTGCGATTGTCTCCAGAATACAGGTCTCGGGATTGGGGTCCGCGACTGTCTCCCGGATAAATTTCTCGCGGTTGCCGATAGGCTGTCTCGAAGAAATCATCTTTCACCGACCCTCGTTCCGGTCGGTCTTCCGTAAAAGCACGACGGATTGAGCCAAAAATGCTCTCTTCCTCTTCGGTTTCTTGAGTGCGCCGATAGATTTCTCGGTTGAGTTCATAGACGGCATCTTGAAGGTCAGACTGGGCTAAGTCGATGCCCCGTTCGTCCCCCCGTTCTAAACTCTGGCGCAGATCTCGGATGGCGGTTTCGATCCGTCCGCGATGGGGGGCGACAAATTGGATGCCATAATCCAAGGTTGCCTCTCGCAGTTGCCGTTCTGCTTGATAGGCTAATGCCTCGACTCGGTTGCGTTTTTCGACGCGTTCCCGGCGTTCGCGATCGACTTGGGCATATTCATCCGCCTCTTGAATCATCCGCATGACTTCGGATTCGCTCAGGGTAGATGCTCCTTGAATGACCACACTCTGCTCACGCCCGGTCATGCGGTCTAAGGCGGTTACCTGCAAAATTCCGTTGGCATCCACATCAAAGGATACTTGAATTTGGGGAACTCCCCGAGGTGCTGGGGGAATTCCAGTCAATTTAAAGCGTCCCAAGGACTTATTGTCCGCAACCATTTCCCGTTCTCCCTGGACAATATGAATTTCTACGACGGTTTGATTATTCTCCGAGGTAGAAAAGATATCCGAACGTCGCACAGGAATGGTGGTGTTCCGGGGAATTAATTTTTTCATCACCCCACCGATGGTTTCGAGTCCCACGGAAAGGGGCGTGACGTCTAGGAGGAGGACATCCCGGATTTCTCCGGCGAGAATTCCGGCTTGGATGGCGGCCCCTACGGCGACGACTTCATCAGGGTTGACGTTTTCATTCGGTTCGCGATCAATGATGCTGCGGACGAGTTCTTTGACGAGGGGAATGCGGGTGGAACCGCCGACTAGCACGACTTCATCGATTTGGGCGGGGGTCATTCCTGCGTCGGTGAATGCCCGCTTGAGGGGGATCCGAAGTCGGCGAATCAGGTCGCCGCAAAGGGCTTCAAATTGCGATCGCGTGAGTTTGGTTTCGAGGTGTTTCGGTCCTTCAGCAGTGGCGGTGATAAACGGTAGGTTGACGTCGGTGACTTGCACCCCTGAGAGTTCAATTTTGGCTTTTTCTGCGGCTTCAATCAACCGCTGCAAACTTTGGCGATCGCGTCGCAAATCCACATCTTCTGCCGCTAGGAATTGCTCCGCCAGCCAATCTACAATCTTTTTATCGAAATCATTGCCCCCCAACTGGGTATCGCCAGCGGTAGACTTGACCTCAAACACTCCATCCCCGACTTCCAGGATGGAAACGTCAAAGGTTCCACCCCCTAAGTCGAAGACGAGAATGGTTTTATAATCAAGCTGGTCAAAGCCATAAGCTAACGAGGCGGCGGTGGGTTCATTGATGATCCGCTTGACGTCTATCCCGGCAATCCGTCCGGCGTTGCGCGTCGCTTGTCTTTGAGCATCGTTAAAATAAGCCGGAACTGTAATCACTGCGCCAGTTACGGGTTCTCCCAGATAGCGGCTGGCTTCATCCACCAGTTTCCGCAAAATCATCGCCGAGACTTCTTCCGGGGAGAAATCTTTTTTCAGGCGAGGACATTTGATTTTGATGTTGTCTTCTTCATCCCGGCGGATGGTATAGGGAACGCGCTTGGAGTCTGGGGAAAGTTCCCCATAGCGACGGCCCATAAACCGCTTGATAGCATAAAAGGTATTTTGGGGATTGAGCACGGCTTGCCGTCGGGCCATTTGCCCGATTAGCTGTTCCCCTTCTTTGCTAAAACCGACCACGGAGGGAGTTGTCCGCGTTCCTTCTGCATTGGCAATCACCACCGGCTTGCCTCCCTCCATTACTGCGACCACTGAGTTAGTTGTCCCCAGGTCAATGCCGACTACTTTGCCCATGCTGTTTTCTCCACCTCTCGTGTTTTACTGCTTGGATTAACAATTAAACTGATTTTGGGTTGGTTGGCTCGTTGGAACTTTTTACAAGAAGCGATCGCCACGAATAGTGGCGACATAACAGTTAATCCTAAGTTGCAATACCCAGGATCTTGCTTTCTGACTTTATTCTATCTCGCGTCCGCACTGTAGCGGTTTTGGCCTCAGTCCGCGCAACTCTCCTCCCAGGTGGCTGGGAACGCCCCACTAGGACTTACGCAATCTGTAACAAGAACCCCTAAATGTAGAGGCGACTCGCAAATCGACTATCCATTTAAGGTTGGTCTTGTAAAACTGCGTAAGTCCTGGTGATCCTGTACTGACTTTTCAGAATATCGGCTTTTTCTAGCTTGTGGGAGTTGACTTTGGGTTGGGAGTCGGTTTTGAGAGGCTAAACTAAAGATTGAGGAGTATTGCCGATCGCCTCGGTAGAGGGGGTTGGCAAGCAAGTAGAAAGATTGATGGTGTGAGGGGCGAGGCTTACCGCTTCCCGGTTCTTTTCCTGGATGCCGTACTTAAGGCTACGGTTGATGACCCCTTGCGGGTTGATTCAGGAGGGATAGCTGGGGGAAGGTCAGTTATGAATCGACGTTAATGCCTGATTCTGAGGAGTTGGAAAATGTCGTCTTTTGGATATTTTCGCCTAGAACCCCGGCCCGAACATATTCGGGCTGTACTTGAAGCCCTGAAGCAACAAGATGCGATCGCCCCACAAGAGTTGGCTAAATTGTCTGGATTGACCTTAACTCAAGTTAAATGTGTACTGAGTGAACTAGAACTCAGGGCCAAAATCAAAATTCTCCGTCGCGATTCTACCCCCCGGGTTCGCGTTACCTTGGTGAAGCGATGGGAATGCAACAGTCCGGACTTTAAAACTTGTTAGTCTATTTTGCGATGGGGAGAGTCTGGATTAAGTCTTAGGGAAGGCTGCGGCGTCAGGATTGCTCTAATCTCGGCGTCGCCTCTTTTTTATCCGGGTTTTCAAGGAAATCTTAGGTGTTATTTTCCCAGATAGAGAGGTCGTCTAAGTTTTGGGCTACCCCTTGTTTTTCTTAAAGCTATCTATTCTGATGTTTTTGAGGGTTTTAAAACCATGAAAGGAAATTTACTCAATTTTTTAACAGATTATTCACCTGCGCATATTCTTAAAGAAGTCAAGCACAATATCCCATCTTCCTGGAAGCGAGATGCCAAAGTTACTCAGCGGTACATGGCGGATTTATTTACAGGAAACTTGGGAAATTTTGTCAATTCTAACCCGGGTTCATCCCATAATTTAGAAGGGTTTCAATGTCAAATTACCATCAGCCAAGTCATCCCGCGTAATAGCTATTTAGAAAATAAAAAACATAACTTAGCCACAGCGATCGCCTGCTTTGAAAATATCCCCGTTCACCCGGGTCAAATCTTTTCATTTTGGCATTTAGTGGGAGAACCTAGCCAACAAAAGGGATACCGTGAAAGTCGGGCGATCGTTAACAATCAACTCAAATATGATTGGGGTGGCGGTTTATGTCAGCTACCCGGACTCCTGTATATTTTAATCCTCAAAGCCGGTTTAAATGCCCTAGAACGACATCCCCATTCCAAAGATATCTACACCGAAGAAACCCGCTTTGCCCCACTGGGTTCTGATGCCACCGTGGTTTATGGATACAAAGACTTTCGATTTCAAAATACCTTATCCGTTCCCCTCTGTTTCCGCTTTACCCTCCTGGATGAAGGGATTATCGCTGAACTTTGTTCCACTCAACCTCTTGAACAATTCAACCTAGACTTTAAAATCAAAGAACTAGCCGGGGGAATTAAGCACGTGGAAACCTACCGCTATTCTCCAGTCACTGCCTCCCCGGAAAAAATCAATACCACCATTTATCCACCGTTAATCCCTGATGCTAGTATGTTGTAAATTTAGGGCATCAAATTTGAAGGCATTGCCCTCTTGCATCAACTATTTTTGTCCAATTTGTGGGATACTCTATAACAGAGTAGCATAAAACCCTAGTCGTATTTATGAACCCCCAAACTAGACCCATTGCTGTAGATTTATTTGCCGGTGCAGGCGGGATGACCCTCGGGTTTGAACAGGCGGGTTTTGATGTACTTGCAGCAGTGGAAATTGACCCGATTCATTGTGCCACCCACCAATATAATTTCCCCCAATGGAAAGTCTTTTGCAAAAGTGTAGTAGAGGTAACGGGAGAAGAGATTAGAACCCAATCGGAAATTGGCAGCCGCGAGATTGATGTGCTTTTTGGAGGTCCCCCTTGTCAAGGTTTTTCTTTAATAGGTAAACGCGCTTTAGATGACCCGCGTAATTCTCTGGTGTTTCACTTCATCCGCCTTGTAACTGAACTGCAACCCAAGTATTTTGTAATGGAAAATGTTCGGGGATTAACCCTAGGTCAACATAAGCAGTTTTTAGCAGAAGTGATTGATAAATTTCACCACTGTGGTTATCAAGTTCTGACTCCCTATCAAGTGTTGAATTCCGCACATTATGGGGTTCCCCAAAAACGAGAACGCCTCTTTTTAATCGGATGTCGCGAGGGATTGTCTTTACCGAACTATCCCCACCCGATTACCCATCCGCCGGGAGGTAAAAAGTTACCCCATTTATCGGATTTACCACCCACCCCAACGGTTTGGGAGGCAATACAAGATTTGCCAAGGATAGAACAATATGCGGAATTGCGCGATCGCGACTGGATTGCCTACGAATACCAATCCGCAAGTGCTTATGGAATTCAGATGCAAGCCCTATCGGAACTCTCTCACAATTATGCCTATCCCCGGGAATGCGATCGCAGCATTCTCACGGGCAACCATCGCACTCAGCATACTCAGCGGGCGATCGACCGCTTCAAAGCCACGCCTCCCGGCAAATCCGAACCCGTCAGCCGCTTCCATAAGCTAGATTTCCAGGGATTATGTAATACATTAAGAGCAGGAACCCCCAGCAATCGGGGTGCTTATACATCGCCTCGTCCCATTCATCCATTTGAACCGCGTTGTATAACCGTTCGTGAGGCAGCACGTCTGCACTCTTACCCCGATTGGTTTCGCTTCCATATCACAAAATGGCACGGATTCCGGCAAATTGGCAATTCAGTTCCCCCCCTTTTAGCTAAAGCGGTTGCAACAGAAATGATTCGGGTGTTAGGGATAACACCGATTTCTCCCTCAGTCCCCATGCGCTTGGAAAATCCAGTATTGCTAGAACTGCCGATGTCTGCTGCCGCAGCGCTATATCAAGTTGACCCGCACACTATAGAACCGCGATCGCGCCGCCCTTTAAACCCTCAACCATCGGTACATTAGCAGTTAGAAATCTGATTTCTTCACAACATTGCCGGTCAAGATAGAGCGTTTTGCGATCGCCTGCACTGGGAAAGATCCCCCTAAATCCCCCTTTTTAAGGGGGACTTTGACCCGATCCGTTGAGCAATGGTATAGTCATCAATCGAGTCAGCAAAACTGGGTTTCTGGTTCCACCTATGCTGTCAAATCCGTTGGATTAACCTAAAAAAATATTCCTTCCTTTTCTCCGTTTTTTAGTCATAACAAATAGTGCGTTATACCCAATCCGGGTATTAAAAGTCCCTTTTTTCTGTTAACCCAGGCAGGCGGGCTTTGTTCGTATAGCCTCTGGGCTGAACGCTGCGGTTTTTATAAACCTTTGAATGCCGGATTCCATATTGTTCTCCCTTTTTGCAAGAGACCTTTTACCAAATTCTCTAAACCCATCGACCTTTTTAAAGGGGGGGTTCGGGGAATCAATTCGCTATTTCACACCAGAATAGGCCAGTTTTTCAATTGAAATCTCCACTCTCTGCGGGCGGGAAACGGGGCAAAAAATAGAGCCTGCCCTCGAACCGGCGAGGGCATAGGCGAATTAACAGCTAACTTCACAGACTGCGCCCTCGGATAATCGAAATTAGCGCAAGAGTTGTTTAATGGTTTGAATCAGTTCGGCTGGCCGAAAGGGTTTTGTGATATAAGCATCCGCGCCTTGTTTCATCCCCCAATACCGATCAAATTCTTGACTTTTGCTTGTACACATGATAACCGGAATATTCTGAGCTTTCGGGTCGTTTTTCAACCACCGGCAGAGCTCATAACCGTTCATTCTGGGCATGACAATATCGGTGACGACTAAATCCGGAGGTTTAGCCAGAATTTGTTCTTTGGCTTCCACTCCGTCGGATGCTTCAATCACTTCCAATCCGCTTTTTTTCAGAATGTCCGATACCATTTCACGTACTGTACCGCTATCATCCACAATTAGAATTATACTCATCGCTCCCTCCGTAATTTTTGGTTCTAAAGGTTTGGCGTATAATTCATCGTTCTTTTAATGCCAAGATGTTGTTGGCAAGGTGAGTGAATTATTAAAAGTAAACCCATAAAACTTAACAAGTTGATAATAATGGTTATTTTCTAGGG
>CBFGOM010000058.1:0-31840 GCA_965650385.1 uncultured Oscillatoriaceae bacterium | reverse complement strand
CGGCTGATACGCCTCAATCTCTGCTGTCGTGAACAGTCCTTTAGTCTCAGCGATTCTTTCGATTGTGTCAAGTCGTTCCCGCAGGACCGAGACTTCCCCCGCTAATGCGAGGGCGATCGCCAATAACTGGTCTTGTTCCGGGTTCTGTAAATAAACGGGCCGTTTTCCCTTGGCTTTCTTTTTCATCCCGATCCTTACTGCTTATTTCCAAGCTACCAACATGAACCAAGTCCCCCGACTGCCAAAACCTTGACCCTTGGGGAGCCCATTGGATTGAGCTTGCAACCAGGCCCCATTGGGTGCAAAGGTTTCTAACACTTGGTCGGGATCAAACCCCGCATTTGTGGCCTCTGCTTTCAAATCCAGGTCCCGAAATGCACTCCAAAAGGGTTCATTATTATTCGCCGTTTCCCAATCGAAAGCAAACGCACGATAGGTATCCATGTGGCTATAGAGAGGGGCTTCGATATGGACCATCATTCCTCCCGGTGTCAACAACCGATAGCACTCCCGGAACACATTCCGAAGCGCGGGAACCGGGATTTCATGGAGCAAAATGTGACTGACCACCAGATCAAAGGACTCGTCGGCAAAATTGGTTTTTTCCGCATTCTGCTGGGAAAAATGGACCCGCTTCCCTAACGCTTCCGCCCGGGCATGGGCATATCGTAACAGGGAGGCGCCAATGTCAATGCCGTGAACTTCTGCCTCGGGATAGCCCTCCACATAAGGTAAAGTGCTGTGACCCACGGTACATCCCATATCCAAAATATGGCGCGGGTGAAAGTCAGGGTATTCCCGTTTGAGAAAATTCTGCACTGCCGATCGCCCCATATCATCATTTAGGGGACCCAGCATTCCTTGGGCATATAAATAAACCCCGCGATCGTAGAGTGCACCGGCAGCTACATCATCGCCGTCCAAGTCACTGTGATAACTTCCCGGCATACAATGAATGTCTACCGCTTGTTGATAGCTGGGAATCACCAAATCCGGGTCTAACGTTAAAGAACCCAAGGGCTGCGTGACCCCCTTCGCCCGTTCCCGTAACTCGGGGAGTTGACGTTCCACACTACTGAGGACTGAATCCCACATCAATTCCTGACCCATACGTTTCAAGGCGCTGACCCATCGATATTGGGGCTCGTCCTTCATCGCCTGCTGAATTTCATAGCGGGTTTCTGGGGGACGCTGATGCTCTTGCTCAAAGCGAGGTTTCGCACGAGTTTCGTACACCCCTTGATTTTTGACACTTAGACTAAAAACGTGCTTTTTCAAGCTGGTGACGAAGTTTTGGCGGGCCAACTCGTCATGGGTGGTCTCGGGGAGAATCGGATGTCTGAATTGTGGGTTCATATTGGGTATTGGGGATGAGTGGAATTGAGAAGGGGAAAGGGGTCTAATGGCCCTGGAGCACTCCGACCAATCCAGGGGGCGTTCACCTTACCGACGTTTGATAAAAATTTGGCTGTAATAATACTCGCCTTTGGCATTTTTAGCCATACCGATGCCGGTCAAATCGTAAGCCCCTACCATATTTTTCTGATGGCCTGGACTACCAATCCAGCCTTCTACGGCTTGGGTAACCGGGTCAGGATACCCTATGTTATAGGCTAAATTTTCCGCTGCGCTGCGATAGGCGAGGGATTGACCGATCTCCTTGATGCGGTCCTCAAACCCATCATGACTAAAGGTCATCTCACCCCGGGCCATCGCTTCACTATGTTTTCGGGCCTGGTCGCTGATCCGAGGGTCTACGGTTAGGGGCGGCAAGTTCTGGGCCTGCCGATATTGATTCACCAGTTCATGAACCCGTCGTTCCATCTGGCTTAATTCAGAATCAGAAGACGGGGGAATTGGTGTCTTGGGTTGAGGACTTGACCCAATTCCGACTTCTTCTAATCCGGCTTCTAAATAGGCAGAAAACTGACAACCACTCACCATCGTCGTCATTGTTAAGAGTGCCAGCTTTGCCAGTAGAAATCCGAGTTTCATGGGGTTTGATCCGCTTAGGAGTTGGGGAGAAGATGTTTCGCGACCGTTTGTACGTCTTTGTCACCCCGACCTGAGCAATTAATCACAATCCGAGGGCTACCTTCAACTTGAGTACAAAGGGTTTCTAAATAGGCGATCGCATGGGAGGTTTCCAACGCTGGAATAATTCCCTCTAATTGCGATAACCGCTGAAATGCCTCTAAGGCTTCTTTATCGGTAATGCTGTAATATTCCGCCCGTCCGAGTTCTTTTAAATAGCTATGTTCAGGACCGACACCGGGATAGTCCAATCCCGCACTAATGGAGTGGGCCTCAATGACTTGACCTTCATCATCTTGCAGTAAATAGCTCATCGCCCCATGCAAGACCCCGATTTGGCCGTGAGTGAGGGTGGCGGCGTGTTTATCGGTATTCACCCCTTCCCCGGCTGCTTCTACCCCAATCAGGCGGACTTCAGGTTCGTTCACAAATTCATGGAATAACCCCATCGCATTGGAACCGCCGCCGACACAAGCGAGGAGAATATCCGGCAAACCGCCCCATTTTTCCAGGCATTGAACACGGGTTTCCTGTCCGATGACGGCATGGAAGTCCCGGACCATCATAGGATAGGGGTGAGGTCCAGCCACGGACCCGAGGATGTAATGGGTGTTTTCTACGTTGGTTACCCAGTCGCGAATCGCTTCGGAGGTGGCATCTTTGAGGGTGCCTGTGCCAGCGGCAACGGGGCGGACTTCTGCCCCCATCAAGCGCATTCTAAACACATTGAGGGCTTGACGTTCCATATCGTGAACGCCCATATAAATCACGCATTCTAGGCCAAAGCGGGCGCAGACGGTGGCGGTGGCGACCCCATGTTGACCCGCGCCGGTTTCGGCGATGATCCGCTGTTTGCCCATGCGTTTGGCGAGGAGGGCCTGGGCGATCGCATTGTTAATTTTATGCGCCCCGGTATGGTTGAGGTCTTCCCGTTTCAGGTAAATTTGTGCGCCACTGCCGTCGGGTCTCGCATAATGTTGGGTCAGGCGTTCGGCGAAATACAGGGGGCTAGGACGTCCGACATAATCATGTAGCAGCAAGTCCAGTTCCGCTTGAAATCCGGCGTCGTTGCGATATTGCTGATAGGCGGTTTCCAGTTCCGCTAGGGCAGGCATGAGGGTTTCGGGGACATATTTGCCGCCAAAGCGTCCGAAGCGTCCAAAGGTATCCGGTTGTTGCAGGTTAGGGGTGGGGGTTAAGGGTCTGGGTGTGGTAGTCACGGCGATCGCAATAAATGAAACAATAAAGGAATCAGACTTCCATTATAGGAGGCCACTGCTCATTCCGGAGTCCTTCCTCTGTCTCCCTTTGCTGCTTTTAACGCTTCGGGGTTTGCCCTAGGCTAAACTACAATAGATTGCTGTTTCTTATGATTTGATACAGTTTATGGACGCTTCTAAAAAGAAATCCGGTCGGGACAATCGCATTGCTTATCAAGAATTCGGAACAGGTAGCCAACCGAATGCCGCTACAGAACGTCCGGTTACGGAACTGCCGCCTTCTGCGCAAAAAATTCGCGTGCAAGCCTCTCGCAAGGGGCGTAAAGGTAAAACGGTTACAGAAATTACGGGTTTTCAACTGAAACCGGAAACGTTATCGGATTTGGCAAAGCAGCTCAAAAGCCAGTGCGGAACCGGGGGAACGGTGAAGGAAAATACGATTGAAATGCAAGGGGATTGCAAGCAAAAAGTTGTGGAAATTTTGACGGGTTTAGGGTATCCCGCCAAAATCAGTGGGGGCTAATTTTCATGCCTCACACCTGCCACAATTTTAGGGTAAATTCCCGGAATCAGCCCTTTGAACGGGAGCAAACTCTGATAGCTGGGTTTAAGAGTTTGGCCTGGTTATGAAGGGCTTGAATTCTACACAATTTGCTTTAAGTTGTGGGCGACGCTATTGAGGCGATCGGTGCCAGTTTTGACTTGGCTAATCCCCTGGGCCGTTTGATTGGCAACTTTATTCAAGGAATTCATGGCTTCGACGACTTGCTGAATGGCGATCGCTTGCTGTTTGGCGCTCAAGGAGATTTGTTGGGTACTTAAGGTAATATTATTAATCGCTTCGGTCACTCCCTCGAAAGCTTCGGCAGTTTCTTTCGCAATTTTTAAACTCGCTTGGACCGTTTTACTGCCTTCATCGGTGACAATTACGGTGGAATTAATCGCCGATTGAATGTCTCCAACTAGCCCATTAATCTTTTCGGTGGATTTCTGACTTTGGTCAGCCAGCTTTCTAATTTCACTAGCAACTACGGCAAATCCTTTGCCATGTTCCCCCGCCCGAACTGCTTCTACCGCAGCATTCAGGGCTAACATATTGGTTTGAGTCGCTAAATCACTAACCAGTCCGGAGATATTACGAATTTGAGAGGTTTGTTCGCTCAAGCGGAGGATTTGTTCGGCGATTTCTCCGACTTTAGCTTTTAAAGCGGACATATCCGCTAAGGTGCGTTCAACCGCTTTACTCCCACTTTCAGTTAATACTAAAGCATTGCGCGCATCAGCGGCAGCGGCTTCCGCTTGTTCGGCTGATTGTCGCGAGGATGCACCCAATTCATCCATTGTGGTGGTGGTTTGATTCACCGACGCTGCCTGATCATTGGCAATGCGTTCTTGTTGGGTCATCGTAGCGGCAATATCTGTGGAGGATTGGGTGATTTCTTGGGCGACTTCTTCTACCCTCCGGTTCACGCCGGAGGTGATCGCCCATACGGCATAGCCCATTAACCCCAGTTCGATTAATCCTCCTAGAATTAGGGTGATTTCTAAGTTATTTAAGCCGCTTTCTAGGGTCCGGATTTCTTGAGTTCCGAGTTGTTGTTCCGTGGGGGTTAAGACAGCTTCGTTTCTCCCTAAATTTTGAGTGGTAATGGGCTTGAGACGGGTCCAGGATTGCTCGGCCTGTTCTCGGTTAGAATAGAGCAAGACCAAAAGTATCAATAATCCGCCAAAAGGTAGCAACGCTACCCGCCAAATGTATGAGTTGAGTTTCCGATTTGAATCCATATCAGTTTTCCATTCTTTAGCAGGAGAGCGACTTTGAGTGACCCTTTTCGGCCTGAAAATCCCTGATAATTCGTTGTCGTTGTTACCGATTGAAGGGAGGGAGTTATTTTCTACCCGTTGATGAGAATTTATAAAAAATTATATCATTTCTGGAAGTTTGTTTTGGAATTTGGGGAGGCGCGACGCGTTCCGGGGTGGGCTGCGGGAGTTGAGGACGAGGAATGGGTCGAGCGATCGCTAAAGAACTAAATAGTCTGGAGATAAAAAGTTCCGTAGTTTTACGGAACAAAGATGGGGTCGTCCCCAGAACAGACTACCGCCTTCCCCTGGGTTCAACGGGACCTGTGCAGGGACTAGAGAAGGGAGCGATCGCCCCTTAGACTCAGGCTAAGAGTACAAAAAGGGCGATCGCTCAACGGGTCGGCTTTTTAGGGGTAAGGCGTTGATTATCAACTCATCTAACCCCCGATTAAATCCCTGCTAAAAAACAAAATATCGCAGGATTAAAGCAGATTTAAACCTCAAAAACAGAGGCTATTTTTCGAGGTTTAGTAGTAGGATTGTTCCTCGGGTTCTTGCCCTGGTAAAACCTTTTCCAAAGATTCTACAAGGATGGGTAAATCTTTTTGAACCGTATCCCAAACGACTTCTAATACTATCTTGTCATACTCATGGATAATTCTATTCCGCATCATAATAAAAGGAATTCGAGACAGAGAAACGCGGGTGCGTTCGGACAGACGACGTTCCGCCTCTCCAATCACTTCTAATCGCCGAATCACTGAATCTTGTAATTGAACATCTTCTACAAAACTGGACCAGCTACTTCTCGAAACGTAGTTCAAAGCGAGTTTTGCCGAGATTAAAATATCCAACAGATATTGCAGGTCACGGGGTGCCAGCATAAATTACCTCAGCTACACTTTAAAGATAAAACAGCAGATATCATGGTGCGTTGACCCAAGGGAAGGGAGCCTAAACCCCCCTGGCGCGTCCCTTCCCATCCTAGGACCCCTCGATTACAAACCCGGAACGGTTCAATTGTCCTGAAATCCCCGGGTTTTGGCAGGGATGGAGTAGGAGCAAAAGCCTCCCGAACAAAAATACAGCCAGCCATGAGTTCGCACTCCCTTTTTTTCCAGCTTGAGATAATTCAGCACCCTGGTGGGATGCTCTCTTTTTTGATCTCTATTCCTAGCTTGTGTTTGCGAGGGTCGAGTCACTGTACCGGATCTACCCTACCATCGTTTATGCTCTGGGTGCGATCAAAGTTGCCCCTCCAGACTCTCCAAGTCGCCCCCACGCCAGACAGATGCCTTCAGATGCGCGCTTTTGCGGGGGATAAAAGTCGGTATAAAATCCCAGGGATCGCGATCGCCGCGCAAACCTCTTGCGGTGTGCTTACCCCTGCATCTTTTCGGAACAAGCTAACATAGGAAATGGAACGGAGGAGGACAACGCCGAGAGTGCTTCTGTGGTGAGCCTTCGCCCTCCGTTGAGATGTTATTTAACAAAGAGGTAAAAATGGATCCTATTCGCTTGATTTGTGCTATTTTTCTACCGCCTCTGGGCGTTTTTTTACAAGTCGGTTTGGGTCGAGACTTTTGGATTAATGTGGTTTTAACATTGTTGGGGTATCTTCCCGGGATTCTTCATGCCGTTTGGGTGATTGTCCGCAAGTAACGACCCCGATTGCGCTGCTCACACCACGCGATTAATAATCATCCAGACTTCCCCATCGGAACGAACGTGGGGGACTGAAATGCTGGTAAATCCGGTAATAAAAGGTTTGTAATAAACCTGCCAATAACTGGGAGAAATTTCATCGGCGATCGCCTTGAGTGCTTTGACTTCTTCGCTCAGTTCATTGGCAAGTTCGTTAATCCGGTGGGCATGAACCCGGGCGCACTCTCGGGACTCTTCAACTTGGGCGGCGATCTCGTTGGTTCTCGGTTGGCGCTTTAACTCGCGCTGTTTCTCAGCAAGTTTTCTGTGCAGGGCGGCGATCGCATCGTCAATTCCTTTCACTTCTACCGCAACTGCCGCTGTTTCTCTCGCCGCACGTCGATACGCCATTGCGATCGCCTCTGGCGATTCATCCTCTAAAGCAAGCCCCTCAATGGCAAGGGTGCTCCGTTCCCGTTGCAGGTCCTCAATTTGCGAGAGAATAGCTACTATTTCATCTTTCCTAGGATCTATCATCGTTGACTTATGTTGCCTATCTGAAATTTCCGTTGAATTCGTCGCCCCTATGGCTTTCATCTCAAGGCACAACGAACGGGAGCGACCCTATGCTATAGAATATCCTAGATTAGACTCCTTGCATCAATCTCGACCGCGCCCCTTGCATCCCAGCCGAGATCACGCAGGAATTCAGGTACGCGATCGAGGCGACTTTCCCCAGACGCTGGATTCTGAGTGGATGCTTTAGGAAGAAAAACCGGCGAATTCCAGGAAATGTCAATCAGCTTGATAATTCACAGCTTTACCTAAAATTAATTGGACTTGTTCTGATTTATCCCGATAACATCTAGGGTTTGTGCTAAAGGTCTATCTCCGTAAATTCCACATTCAATGGAGTTACCGGGGAGACTGAGAGAGTAAAAGGCGTACTCCCGCAGATAGAACATCATAAATACAACTCTATTCTTCAAAGAGAGTTGATTGAATATTAGTATAAATCAGAAAATAAACTCTACCTAGAGATAGATGAGCGTGACTATATACTTTGCAAAGAGTAAAATATATAATCCGATAGCATGATAATTCTCAATAAAAAATAATTAATGACATTCCCAATCTCTTTCCGTGTATTCATGCAGGGGGATGTCATCCAGGCTGCTGCTATGAAAAGATAGTTTAACTACCACAGAAATAGGGTAGGTACTCTGTCTATCTCCTGTGATTTTAACCCTGAACTTGAACTGAAAAATACTATGTGTTGCTGACTGGAGCAAGAACCTGTAGTTCAATCTCTCGGATTCTATCCCTAGGCGATCGCTATCGATAATCTGAGTTAGACCCTCTAATCAGATTAAGGAAAACCAGACAGGGCTTCTCAGGGGTAGGTCAGAATAATCGAAATAAATTTGTAAAAATTTCCTAAAAAATCCGGTCCAAACAAGATTGTCCACATCTCTTATTCCAGAGGTTGTTTCAATGAACAAAATTAACATCTTAAATGTAAGCATCGATAACCTAACCCAAGAAGAGTTACTGCTTCTTCTTAAAGACAAAGGTGGAGTCGTAGTCACTCCCAATGTTGATCATTTAATAAAATTGCAAAAAGACCCGGAATTTCATCATATTTATCAAGAAGCAGATTATCGGGTTTGTGATAGCCAAATTGTTAAAATAGTCTCTAAATGGCTGGGGAGTCCTATCCGAGAAAAAATATCAGGATCAGACTTATTTCCCGCTTTTTATAACTATTTCCAAGATGACCCAGACACTAAAATTTTTCTACTCGGTGCCGCAGAGGGAGTCGCCCAGAAAGCCCAGGAAAATATTAACACTAAGTTAGGCCGCGAGATAGTAATCGGCTGCTACTCCCCTTCCTACGGGTTTGAGAAAAATGAAGCCGAATGTCAAAAAATTATTGATATCATCAATGAATCTGGGGCTACAGTTTTAGCGGTGGGAGTGGGCGCACCTAAACAAGAAAAATGGATTTACAAATATAAAAATCAGTTGCCGAATATCAAAGTATTTATGGCAATTGGTGCAACCCTAGATTTTGAAGCGGGGAACCGTCCGAGATCGCCCGAATGGATGAGTAAATATGGGGTAGAGTGGGCATTTCGCTTGATGTCTGAACCCAAACGCCTGTGGAAGAGATATTTGGTAGAAGACTTGCCCTTTTTCTGGTTAGTATTTCAACAAAAATTGAATCTCTACCAATACAAAAGTCCTATCGGTCAATTACTCAAAAAAGCAGGCTTAATTTCTTCAGAACAAGTCGCCGAAATTTTGCAAGAACAAGCTTATCAACGACATCTGCGGTTCGGGGACTTACTCGCACGCCGAGGCTGGGTTAAACCGGAAACAGTTGACTTTTTTGCTGAACAATTACCCCATTTAGAAACCGCTCATCCTGACCAGCCTTTAGGACAGTATTTGAAAAAAGCAGCCTTGTTAAATGATGACCAAATTACCCGCATTTTAAACTATCAACGTCAAACCGGGATGAAGTTTGGAGAAATCGCAGTTCTCAAAGGGTGGGTAAAGCAAGAAACCATCGATTGGTTTTTGGAAACGGTTAAGGCAGAACATAAGGTGCGGTCTTTAGAGGGAAAACAAAAGTATAGCAAACCTGCTATGACGCCGATCGCCTCTTAAGTTCGCTTCAGGGTTTGGATAAACTATCCATTTCAAACTTCAAATAATTATTGTCTAAAGCCTAGGATTGAACTCAATCAATCCTAGGCTTTCTTGTGTAAAAAACTTCCATAATTATCTTCATAAAACTTTTAAAAATTATTGTTTTAAACTCAAATATTAGAGATAAAATAAACCAATAAGATTGAACAGGTTTCAGACCCAGACCTTGTAAATTTTGTTGATAAAAGAGCGAATGGGGTGATTCAACACGTTGCGATCGCCGCTCAACCGTAAAGGGAACAGGGAGAAAAATCTTGCTCTCCTGTTCTCAACAGGCGATCGCTTCGCAATTGTTCCGCCCCAGGGTTTCTAAAACCCCTCAATTACACGGCAATATTTTCTTCTTAAAGACCCCCTGATGAATCACACGAGAGGACCCTATTATGACCCAGTTTGGCTTCACTCGTCCCGGATTAGTTGCTCTTTCAGCTACCGTTGTCAGTTCAATGGGAATGCTGATGGGAACTCCAGCAAATGCAGCAACATTTAAAGGCATAATTTACCAAACTGACTTTCCCGCTTTAGAAAATAGTGAAATTGAATATACCCTCGCTGATGGCATTTTTGAAACCATCATTTCTTCGCCACCTAATACCTTTTTCATTGATGGAGATTACACATTCGGTCCTGAACCAACAGTCCCGATAAGCCTTGCAACCCTTGTTCCAGAAGTGGTAACCAAGTTTAAATGGACAAGGAATGAGACTTATACCGTAGGGGATCCTGTCACCGTCGTAGACGTCCAACTTTCTATTTTTGGAATCACCGAGGCTGGATTATTCCTCCAACTCCTCGATGTGAGTCAACCCCCCATTTACCAGAATATTTTCATGTCCACCATAAAAGCACCCGAGGGACTGCCTTTGAGCGCTTGTCAAACCCAAGCTTGTGATGCTTCTGCCAACTTTGGAGGTAAAGGCGGATTATACGGTTCTCGGATGACGGTAATGCCAGTCCCCGAACCCGAATCAGTTCCCGAACCTTCAGCAGCGATCGCCCTCGGTTTTGTCGGTTTCTTGTTTTTAAAACGTCCCCGAAAAGCGGCCAGCATACCAGCGGTTGTCATTGCTGATGCCGACTGAAAGCCCCAATAAAACCCCTAAAATTGGGTCTTTGGATTGATTTTTTATCATAATCTGGCGATCGCCAATCTCCCTTGGAGTTCCTGATGAATTCAAGGCTCGAAAAATCCGCTCCTCAACGACCCAATTGATTCATTAAATAATAGGAGCATATTATGCCCAAACTACTCTTGAATCAGCCCCAATTCTTAACCCTTTTCGCCGTCCTTTTTAGTTCAATGGGAGTGCTGAATGCAACTCCAGCAAATGGGTTGACCTTTAAAGGTAGCCTTTCTGGCCCTGCCTTGGCTTTTAAAAACTTTGAAATTGAATATACCCTCGCTGATGGGATTTTCGATACCATCGTTTCTTCTCCACCTAATACGTTTTTCATTGATGGAGAATACACAGCAGCACCCGGTTATTTCGAGAGCATCAACCGGGCGACGGTGGTCCCGGAGGTTGTAACAGATTTTAAATGGTCGTCAGGGGGAGGCAGCTTACAGCCATTGAACGGGGAACTTTCTCTTTTTGGAATCATGGAGGACAGATTATACCTGTGGATCCTAGAGAATACGGAGCCGCGTTTCACAGATATTTTTAGTGGATACATAAAAGCACCTGCGGGCTTGCCTTTGAGTGCTTGTAAATTTCAGGCTTGTGAGATGAGTGCGAAGTATGGGGATGGATACATGGGCCCCCCGGGTTTTAACATGATTCAAACTCCAGTGATGGAATCAGAATCAGTGCCCGAACCTTCTGCCGCGATCGCCCTCGGTTTTGTCGGTTTCTTGTTCTTAAAACGTCCCCGAAAAGCGGTCAGCATACCAGCGGTTGTCATTGCTGATGCCGACTGAAAGCCCCAATAAAACCCCTAAAATTGGGTCTTTGGATTGATTTTCTCTCAAAATCTGGCGATCGTCCACTTCACTCCTAGTTCCTCCTGAAGTCAAGAAACTAAAAATTACATCAAAACCGAGCAATTGATTGATTAAATGATAGGAGCATAGTATGATCAAACTACTGTTAAAAACCCCTCAAGTCTTGATATTTTTTGGGGTCTTTGTCAGTTCAATTGAACTGCTGAGTGCGACCCCAGCGAATGGACTAACGTTTAAAGGCACGATTTACGAATCTCCCGTTCCAGATTTAGAAAATAGTCAAGTTCAATATACCCTCGCTGACGGGATTTTTGATACCATCGTTTCTTCCCCCCTTAATACTTTTTTCACCGATGGATATTCAGATTTCAATGATGACCCAACCCGATCTATAACGGTGGTCCCCGAAGTCGTAACCGAGTTTAAATGGATCAGGGCAAGGGACTCCGAACTCGTTGATTTTGAACCGTCTTTTAAACAGTCTATTTTCGGAATCACAGCACAGGGATTGTCTCTCTACATTCTAAATCCGGATCTAGACCACTATCAAAATATTTTTATATCTACCATACAAGCACCCGAGGGACTGCCTTTGAGTGCTTGTAAAACTCAAGCTTGTGATGCTTCTGCAAAATTTTGGAACGTCGGTTACTACAGTTTTGGGATAACTCAAACTCCACTCAATGAACCCGAACCTGTTCCCGAACCCTCGGCAGCAGTCGCCCTCGGTTTTGTCGGTGTATTATTCATAAAACGTCGCCGAAAAACTCTCAGTGCTCAACCTATTCCCATTCTAAATCAAGAGTAAAGGTAACGAGCAGACTAAAAATGGCGTTTTGGCTTAAGTGTTATTCATCGCCGATCGCTCGGTAATAAATCCCCCGACCATTGGTCCCGACAAACACTAAGCCAAACTGCTGTTGACTGGCTTCCATTACATTGGGTTGATTGCCTATGGGAATCTCTGGATCGCCGATATTAATCCAAGTTTCTCCTAAATCAGGAGACCAAAAAATACTCTCCGGTTGATTGACAACTTTGCCATATAAATATAGGGCAGGAACTGTGTGTCCCGGGGCAGCTTTTCCAAAGGAAAATAAATAAGCTTGTTCCACTCCTTTTACCTTGGAAAAACTCTGTCCCCCATCCGGCGATCGATATAATCCTTCCTGGTCTAAACTAATCCAAACTTCTCCCTCAACTCCCGGCATAGTTTTAAGAAAATACCAGTCAGATTCTGGTAAGTTTTGATAAACTGGAGCAAAGGATAATCCACCATCCTGACTCTGGTAAACGGTGCCTTCATGGTAATAATAAAATCGTTTCCCATTCACCGAATCAGCGGCTAAAGGTTGAGACCATTTCCAAGGACCTTTAAAGCTATCTGGTAAGCCTTGAATCGGTTGCCAGGACTGACCATTATCTTGAGTTTGGATGCCTTGAGCATCACTCAGGGTTACAACAAATTGCTGAGGATTTGTAGCTGAAATCGCAACCCGCATGGGCATCATTTCTTCCGGAAATTGAGGGAATCTTTGCCACGTTAACCCGCCATCTGCGGAGGTGGCACCGCCATAACGAGAATTCCAGCGATCGCCTCCGACTCGGACTAAATGTTCAGGAGATTGTACCGCATAATCTAGGCTATAAGTCTCTTGAAACGAACCGCGATCGGACCCCAAACGTTGAAGCGGAATTTGATTTAAGCGCGAGTGATAAAATCCTTCCACGTCCGCGACTGCACTCAGGAGTAATGCACCCGTCGGGGGAGAGATGAGATCAAAGGTAACGACCTGTTCATGACCTTGGCTATAGTTGGTCCAAACGGGCCTATTTTTGTTAAAATTGTCCGTTTTCCAGACTCCATACCAATCCGATAACCAAACGCGACCTGAAACAATCGGGTCAAATTCCAACGCTGACAAATGATTACTAAAATAATCATCAGGCCACCAAGGAACGGTATTATTAATTTTGGATTTTTTCTCAGTCCAAGTTACCCCGCCATCTCGGGAATGATATAGTTGTGTTCGGGTGGTTTCGCCATGACTGACGAGCAGTTCTTGGGGATCTTCGGGATGAATATTTAACCCATTAAAGGGGGGAGTTTTGCGACCAAGCAAGGAGAGAAAAGGCTTGTCCGGGGGAGTAATATCTTGCCAGGTTTCTTGGAGATATTTGCTAACGCCTTGGGCATGAGTTACATAGAGAGTGCTATCGGAGGCGACGGCTAATTTAAACGCTTGTGAGGGACTGTCGGGCAGGGGATTCCAAGTTGTTCCGCCATCGGTGGATTCATAGAGGCGATCGCCGTAAACGCTGGCATAAATTTGGCTGAGATCATTGGGGTCAAAAGCGATCGCCAGAATGCCAATTTTTGAGTCTGAAGGGGTGGGAAAACTGGGGACGGGGTTCCAGGTCATTCCGGCATCAATGGACCGCCATAAGCCATTTTGGCGGGACCCAAATAACAGCAAATTCGAGTCATGGGGACTGACAACCAGGCGATTTCCTGTTCCGCGTAGTTCTTCGTTCCCTCCCATTGGCAGGCGGAGGTCCGACTGCACCCAAGTTTGGCCGCGATCGCTGGACTTAAAAATTGTCCCCGGTTCAGCCCATAAATATTTGCCCGCAGCAATATATACTCGGTCGGGATGGTTGGGGTCAAGTGCTAACGCTTCCCCGCCATAGTAACCACTTTCGGACCGAGTAAAGCGATCGGTCAACGGTATCCACCGGGTCTGGGTTGCGTCCCAGCGATAGAACCCTCCCATATCCGTGCGAATATATACTAAGTTAGGCACTTGGGGATGAAGATAGAGGCCCGTGACATATCCCCCGCCGCCTAGGGCTACGTTATTCCACCCCGGCTCAAACTCGGTTTGTACCGCTGGGGGTTGTATCTGTGCTGGAGACTGGCAACCTGTGAGGGCGATCGCTGGGAAGAAAGCAACGGCTAAAAGTGCGAAACTTTTGGGGAAAGAAATCCTCCAGTTTAAACCCCTGGGGTGGCTGTTCATCGGTGGGTTACTCGGGGTCAATTGCGAGGATCTTCTCCATGATTATCTTTCCAGACTTGCTCACCCAACCAAGTTAAATTGGTGGGATTTTCACAGCTATCAATATGATGACCTCCCCCATTATCCGTAGTGGTTAATTCAAAATTATCACCCCCCCACCAAGCCCAAACAATGCGTCCGATATTTCGAGGCACGGCTGTATTGAACATGAACTCAACGGGAGACTTAAATTCGGCATTTTTTTCTACCCCATATTCTCCGATAATCAGGGGGATATTTTTGGCGATCGCTCGGTCTAAATAATCGGCCATTTTAGTCTCAGAATATTTCCATTGGTCATAAAAATGGACACTAAACACTAAATTATCATAGCGTTTCCCGTTAAAATTCATGAGTTTTTGAGACTGTCCTAAAATGGCACTTTTTTCTGAAGAAACTGCTTTAGAATTCCACTCTCCTACATCTTGGCCCCAGTAATGCCCATCAATCACAATAATGTTCTCTGCGCCGACTTCATCCCGAATCACTTTAATGACTTCTTGATGAACTTTCAACCATTTATCAATATTGGCACTACTTTCATGACCCCCCGGTTCATTCATCACATTGAACCAGACGTAAGGGTTATCTTTATAGGTAGTGGCTAGGTCTCGATAGAAATCTTTGAGGGTTTCTAAATCTTCCCCTTCATAGTAAGACCCGGTGCGGTCATGGGGTTCCACCATCGTGACTAAACCGCGCCCGGTGTAAACGTCAATAATTTCTTCAATCGTGCCATTTTCCTCGTAGGATTCTTCCCCGCCTAAAAGTCGGATATTCACTCGCACCGTGTTGAAATTCCAACAGTCGGCCACTAAATCAACATAGCTTGGGGTATTTCCCGGCCATCCAAAATCAGGACCATTGATATTGGTGCCTTTAATCAAAAATTCTGAGCCATCCGGGGCATAAATTTTACTATTTTTTACTTCAAAATTGCCTCGATTCTGGGCGAAGCGATCGCGATTTTCGAGAGCAAAGGACCCGATGGCGAACACCGTGGCAGATGCTGCCAATGCGATCGCCGTACCCGCTAAAATAGAAGTGCGCATCTTTCCTTGAAACCAATGGTTAAACATTGTCACAATCCGATCAGGTTTTCAGTGGGTTGAGGTCAAAAGGGGTTTGTAAAAACCTTAAATAGACCGTCATCAGGGGGCTTAATCTGGAAAGCCCTAACCGGATGGGGTGAGGGCTTTCTCTCTATTTTAACGGACGATCGCCCGCGATCGGCAAGGGCTATTTGATAGAAACCCCGATTTCGATACTGGATGGGGAGGTTTCCGGATGGCGATCGCGGTGAATTTTTTGCTGTTGGGTGGAACCATTTAACTGATTGCCACGATTCTCAATCCAGCTATAAATGGAGGGAGGTAACAATCGCAAGACATAGGCAGCAATTAGGGTTAAAACTGTGCGTCGGGGCTCTTCTAGGAGGATGCGCCAGTAGGTCAATAGCGCTCGATTCATCAACTCTACTGCAACTTTGCCATTTTTGACGCGAATGGCACTGCGGGCTAAATATCGTAGTTCATAGGCGATCGCCAAATCCCACCATTGCGCGATCGCATCCGGTGCGTAGGACCGGGTTTTTTCTAACACCTGTTCCCAGCTTTCAAGCTGCTTAAGATAGTTCGCCGAAAGACCCCCTGTATTCACCCGGTATAAGGTAAGCGCTTCAGGAATTCCCTCAAATTTCCAGTCCGTAGTTAACGCCATTCTTAACCAGCATTCAATATCTTCCGACTGCCGAAAGGCTTCATCAAAGTAAAATTTTTCTACCGTACCGTAGCGATTTTCTTCAAATTCAATGGCATCAAAGACCTCTCGTCGAATCACCGGAGTTGAGCCATTTCCTAAAGGACTGCCTCGCAACAAACAAGGCACATCAATATCGGTTAATTGGGGCATCAAATAGGTTCCAGTGGGATTGCCCGCTTCATCAATTAAAGCGGAACGACAGAAACTAATTCCGACATCCCCCGCTCTATCCAGATGTTCAATATGTTTTGCCAGTTTCTCTGGTTCCCACAAATCATCGCTATCTAAAAAGGCTAAATATTCCCCTTGAGCGTGACGAATTCCCGTGTTTCTCGCTCCCGCTAATCCCCGATTGGCTTGACGGATAATTTTAATGCGGGGGTCATCAAACTGTTGCTCACAAATTTCTATACTCCGGTCTGGTGAGCCATCATCCACGATTAACACTTCAAAATGAGCATAGGTTTGAGCCAAAACTGAGCGAATGGTTTCGGCAATGTATCGCTCGACATTGTAAACGGGAATAATCACAGAAACAAATTTCATCGGTTTACTATCCTCAGTTTAAAAACTCAATCAATTGTCTAGTTTTGCTGTTCGCGCAGAATTCGTTTTTGTTGCGCCAGTCCCGCCATTTTCATCCCTCGGGCTTCGAGTCGTTTATAAATAAATGAAGGTAACAAATAGAGGGAATAGGCCGCCGCTAAGGTGAGAAAGGTCCGGCGAGGCTCATCCCGGGCGATTTTCCAGGAGGTTAACAGGGCTTGATTTGCCAGTTTCACCGCTTGTTTTCCCTTACCGAGACTGACCATTCTGCGGGATAAAAAGCGAATCTGATAAGCCCGCGCCATACTGCCCCATTCTGCCACGAGTTCAGGGGCATAAGTGGCAGTTTTAAGGAGCATTTTTTCTAAGGAAGCTATCTGCTGCTCAACCTTCGTGGAAGCTCCTGCTAAATTAACGCGGTAGAGGGTAAGTGCTTCCGGAATACCTTCCAATTGCCACTCACTTTTTAGGGCAATTCGGAGCCAGCATTCTACATCTTCTAAGTGGTGAAGACTCTCATCAAAATAGGCCATTGATGCGCCATTATTTCGGGTTGAGGGATGTTTAATTGCTTCTAAGGCAGCCCGACGAATTACCGGAACCGACCCATTGCCAATGGGATTTCGGCATAGAATATGATGGGGTTCAATATTGTGGAGCCGGGGCATTTGATAAATTCCCAAGGGCGTTCCTTTGAGGTCAATAAAGGCAGAACGACAAAAACTGAGGCCAATTTGGGGTGACTTTTCTAAATGTTCGACGTGCTTTTCGAGCTTTTCCGGAACCCAGATGTCATCCCCATCAATTAAGGCAACATACTCTCCCTTGGCTTGAGCAATTCCCCGATTTCGAGCTGCTGATACCCCTTGGTTCTCTTGATGAATCAGAGTGATGCGGGGGTCATCAAAGGTTTGAATGATTTCTATACTGCGATCGCTTGACCCATCATTAACCAGCAGGATTTCAAAATTAGGGTATGTTTGATTGAGAATGGATTGAATAGTTTCCGCAATATAGGCTTCAACATTATAAACCGGAACTACTATTGAAACTAGCTTCATAATGGCGAATTAGATTGAGAAAGTGAGTAAATTTTAAAACAGGTTAGGGAGAACCTTATTTTTCTATGGCTAGAAAATCTAGGGTTGAGAAGGAACGGCAACAGAGGGGTTAAATTTTATACTGAAAAACTTGACGTTTTTGAAACCATCCTGCTACTTTCATTCCAAGGTCTTCGAGTTGTTGATAAATGGGTTTAGGCAGGACTGAAAGGACTGTGGCAGCCACTAGGGTAACTCCCGTGCGTTTCGGGTCTTCTAGCACCATTTTGGGGTAAGTTGCGATCGCGCTCCAGGCTAATTTTAGGGCGGTTATTCCATCCTTTAATGTAACGGCCCGACGTGCCAAATATCGCAAGTGATAAGCCCGGGCTGGATTTTCCCATTGAGCGACCTCATCCGGTGCATACTCCCGAGTTTTTTCGATAACTTGTTCCCAAGACTCTTGTTTTTTTAAGAGTTTGGCTGAGAGTCCCTGAGAATTCACCCGATACAAGGTTAAAATTTCCGGAATTCCTTCCATTTTCCAATCGGTTTGTAAAGCAATTCTAAACCAACAATCGAGGTCTTGTGAGCCTTGTAATCGCTCATCCCAGTAAAAGTCTTCCTGAGTTCCATAGAGGTCATCTTGGAATTTAATGCCTTCAAATACCTCTTTGCGAAGGACGGCACAGGAGCCATTACTAATGGGATTACGACAGAGGACATCTCTCACCGTAATATCAGTGAGTTTAGGCATTTGATAAAGTCCCATTGGGTTGCCTGCTTCATCAATAAAAGCGGATTGACTATAGCTAATACCGATTTCTGGGGAGTGGTCTAAATGCTCGATATGCTTGGCGAGTTTTTCAGGGAACCAGAGGTCATCCCCATCCAAAAAGGCAACATAGTCTCCTTGAGCTACCCGCAGTCCTGCATTTCTGGCAGCATTTGCTCCTTTATTTCTCTGACGAATTAATTTTAATTTAGGTTCCTGAAATTGTTCACAAATTTCAGCAGTTTGGTCCGTTGAGCCATCATCAATTACAATCAATTCAAAATACTTGTAAGTTTGGGCCAAAACCGATTGAATAGTATCTATGATATACTGTTCGAGGTTATAAACGGGAACAATGACAGAAATCAATTTCATGGATTGAATCGTGAAATTGACTCAAGGACTTGATGAAAGATTGTTTTTTTTAAATTGGATACAAAAGAGTGGAAGGATCTGAGGGAACCAGTGATTAGCGTTTCCCCCGAGTAAGGATTAGTGATTGCGGTTAAAGGCATACCGACTCGCCCAGATCGTATAGGCAGGTAAGGCGATCGCATGAACGAGTAGCACCGTTAAGGCTAACCCAATCACTTGCCACTGGAGGCCGATAAATAGGCTGATGGTAAAGATTGTGGTAAAGATAATATTCCACTTAAAATCGATATCCGGTCGGCCAATTGCCACCATTAATTGAGAGGCAGCATCCCCAAACGGACGAGGGATAGCTGAGAGACAAATTAGCATTAAAACCGGAATGGCTCCGATCCATTTTTCTCCAAACACAATCGGGACATAGAACGGGGCCATTGTTGATTGTAAGAGGGCTAAGGGAATAATTAAACCAGCAATTACCTTTAAGCTCTTATAGAACTGCTGTTTCATTTTTACCCAGTCTTGTCGGAGTGCGCATAAATGGGGTAAGAGGGCGGCATTAATGGATTTAATAATGCTCAAGCTAATGCCCAATCCCGCATTAAAGGCAAAAAAGTAAGCGCCTAACTCCGTAATCCCTAAAAAGCGACCCACGAGGATATAATCCAAATTAGTTCTCAGGGTTTTTAATAGTTCAATACCCAAGACATTTTTACCAAACCCGAAAATCTCTTTCCATTTGTCGTTGCGAAAACCTCCTTTCGGACGCCAGGAATGGTTGCGGAGGTAGATATAAGCCCATAAAGGGGTTACCATGATTTTCGGAATGACAATGGCCCAAATTCCCCACCCTAATACCGCAAAAACGAGGGATAACAAGTTACTGCTTCCCTGAACAGCGGTATGATTGAGGGCTTGAATTTCTAGGCGATTTTCTCGACGAAGTAAGATCGCTTGCACGACACCTAATGGGGTGATTAAAAAGACACCCCCTAAAACAGTGATGGGGAAAATCAGATTGGTATCGCTATAAAACCAGGCAATGGGAAAAGAAACCAGGGCCTGAGCCACAAATAAGCCGCCATAGAGGACCCAACTCATCCAATAGGCATTGAGGCAGAGGTCTTCGAGTTCTTCTGGTTCTGCTTGAATCAGTTTGGCACCGATGCCAATGTCGGTAAAGACAAAAGTAAATTCATAAGTCGTTAAGACAATGGCTGCCAATCCGTAATCGTATTGGGTTAAAAATCGGGCTAAGACTACGGTAGTCAGTAAGCGGACAATTCGGATGGCAAATTCGGCCCCGGTTAGCCAGCCAATATTCTGAACAAACTTGTTATTGAGCTTCTTTTTAACTTTAGTTTGAAAGGTTGCAAAGTTCATGTTCCCACACCTTAGAGCGCCAATATTGAGGTTCTTCTTCCAAAGAATGTCCATCTTCGAGCATAAATTGATAGCCCTGATAGGCACTCAATCTCACGATCGCTTTTGCTTCCGCTACTGTCAAGTTTGGCCCCTCGGTACTAGAGAGAAACTTGACCGCGTACTCAAAAGCTTGAGTGGGAGACCACTGCAAGCACCAGTAGGCGACTTGCAGAATGTAATACGCGAGGTCGAGGTAGGGGAACCCTTCTGCTAGACCATATTCCCAGTCAATGGCAAAAATATTGCCCTCGGGCGATCGCAACAGGTTCCAGGGGGAAAAATCCCCATGTAGGGCGACAATCGGCCAGGGGCGACGGTCCAGGGCCTCTAACCACTTCACAGCGAAGGGTTCGGCAGTTTGTTGGAACGATTGAACCCAAGGATGCTCATTCAGGGGCACAGGTTGGGCGATCGCATACTGATCGAGGAGAGTAAGAATTGCGGGTTCTGGGGGAAGCGTTCCACAAGAGATATGTTTTCCCTGAATTGGTTCGATTAAAAGGGCAGTCCCCTTACTCAATGGACCAAATTTTAAGGGTCTGGGTTGGACATCCAATTGAGAGAGAACGGCGTATTCTCGGGCGATGCGATCGCAGGCGATGGGTTTGGACGAGTATTTCAAATAGCCAATCACTTGATTGCGATCGTTCCAAAGTTGGGCCGTAATTTTCTGCGCTTTACCAGGAACACCGACGGAAAGTGCGGCCCAACTAAACTCGGGTAAAACCTCCCGGACAAACCCTTTAATATCGATTGATCCCGACTTTTTTCGGTTGGCAAGTATGATCGGTGACGGACCTAACGCCACCCGAATTCGATATAAAATTCGTCTCAACTTTGGGGGTAAGGCAATGCCATCAGAATTACCCGAGGGAGCAGGACACAAAGAGCTTCCTTTCCATCGCTGCGAAAAATTTTC
Source organism: uncultured Oscillatoriaceae bacterium (assembly GCA_965650385.1). Taxonomy (GTDB): domain Bacteria; phylum Cyanobacteriota; class Cyanobacteriia; order Cyanobacteriales; family Laspinemataceae; genus Laspinema. The sequence goes on along the minus strand of CBFGOM010000058.1, from coordinate 10,582 downwards.
AGCCGGGACAAAAAGCCGAGGAGCATTCCAATCCGGCAAGGCGATAACCGGTGTTCCCCTCGTAAAAAAACGATCCCAGCGCATGGACTTTTTCATTAATATCTTCCTTTTTATTGATGATTGAGATGTTGATCAAAATTTTTAAAAAACCAGACCGATTTTAACTTTGAGTTAATTCCATCAGTAAGTTTTCCCATTGCGTTAAAAATTGGTTCCGGGCATCTTTGACCGAGTTCCGCCCATTTTGACCCCAAGTCAAGAGGTCACGATCGCCCAAGGAGGCGATCGCCTCGGCCAATTTAACGGGATCTTCTGGAGGAACCAAAATCCCACAATTGTCTACTTGTTCTCGTAACCCATCAATATCTGAGGCAATCACGGGCTTTCCTGCGGCTTTGGCTTCCATGCAGACTAATCCAAAGGGTTCCCAGCGTGATGAAATGACCACCGCATCACATCCTTCTAAAAACTGAGGAACATCGTCGATCGCCCCACAAAATGTCACATTTTTTAAGCCGAGGGCGCGTTCTTTCAGGTCTTCTTTATCGGGCCCATCACCTCCTAAATATAAATTCACGGTATGTTGGGGAATTAACTTCATGGCCTCTATCAAAATGTCAAATCCTTTTTGTTGGCAGAATCGACCATAAGCGGCTAAATGAATTTCTTTGCGAGGCTCGCGATCGGACACTTCCAGAAATTCTTTCAGTTTGACCGCTGGATTAATTTTATAGAGTTTATCGGCATCTACCAGGTTGTTCTTAAACATCCAAGCTGCTTGATCTTCCGAAACCGCCACCACGCGATCGGCTAAAGCGTAGGAAATTTTTAGCATGAGCCGGAAGCGCTGTTTCTCCGGGACTTGATGGGTTTCAAATCCCGCCGTATAGTGATGCTCGATAATCACTACTTGGGTTTTTCTTTTGCGGAGATATAACCAGAGTAAGTTGGGGATTCTCTTCCAGGTACAGGCTTTATTAATCACCACAACATCGGGGGTTACCCGTTCATTGATGGCTTCATGGGCATCTAGGCAAACGGTTTTAAAATCAAACTTTTGGGATAGCTCAGAACCCGTCAAACTATCCACCATTGTCATCACACCGCCCATCTTTTTATCAGAAATCAGAAATAAGATACGTTTCTTTTTCATCAGTGTCGCTCCAAACGATTAATTGTTCTTTAAAAGCCATTCCCATCAAAATCAAACAGGGCCAATAGAGGTAAGCTAAACCCTGAACATTTTCGGCGAAAGTAAACAGAAATAAAACGATTAAAAAGTGTAAGGTGACTTTAGCAATTCGAGAATGCTGGGCTTTAATCAGCATTTCTATGAAGGTCCAAATCATGGGAATTGCGATCGCAAAAAAGCCCACGATTCCGTGTAGGAACAACACCCCAACCCAAGTATGGTGAGAGCCAACGGGCATATATTCCACCACTTTTGGTCCTTTCGGTTGAAGAATGCCATGTCCCCAAATCGGCGCGTCCATTTTCCATCGATAAACCGCGATTTCCTGGAGTTGATCTCGAACATGGGAAGAACTAGCTCGGGCTTGAGTAAATCGATTCTTGACGGCGCTAATAAACTCGATCAAGGCGGGTGCAAATAGCCCTAAGCCTAAACTAGCAAAGCCTGAAGTAAAAATTACCCAAGGTCTTAAAAAATTTGTCAATCCCCACACCCCAACAGGAACCAAAGGCAAGGCGATAATTCCTAAACGAGAAACCGATGAAACCGCCATTGCTGCTGCCCCCACCATCCCCCACCACCGCCATTTTTTGTCTTGCTCTTGTTGAACGATCGCAAAATACATATTGCCAATCATTCCTAACGCCGGGGCCCAAGGTGCGAATAAAAACATTCGCGTTTGACCCCCTTCGGAATCATACTGATACAGTAAATTGACATTGTATAAAGAACCGCCTCCAAACGCTTGCAACGGAGAAGTATAGAGCTTGCTGGGAAGACCCGCCATGCTAAACAGATAACCGAAGGGAATCAAAATCAAACTTTGAATACACAGAATCGCGATCGCTCGATAAATCAACTTTGGGCGAATATCTAAATGAGCGGCGAGGGGAAAGAGTGCCAACAGTGCCCAGCTTCTGAGCCATCCATTCACCGTAGAGCGAATGATTTGCGGTAATCCCATTCCAAACTCGATATGACCCATGATTAACGCGATGTGCATGATGAACATCGCCACAATCCACAGCCAGTTAGAGGGCGTAAACCTGACCCGTTCTTCTAGGGGGGTCTCCTCCGTTTGGTTCCACCATTTTTTTAGCACATAAAATAGCAGCACATAAGCTAACAGAGGGGCAAGTACATACTGAGCACCCATAAAGTAAATAATATAAGTGCCGAGGATGTAATACCAAACTAACTTTTCAGGTAGATTTTCTGGCTTCATCGCTTAGACACTGCAGTAGAGGAATTTTGCTGAGGATATCCTGAGTTGACGGGAATCGGTTGAGGTTTAGGCTCTACCATGACACCATGTTTGCGCCGTTGATTTTTGACATCCCGCATCCACAGCAACAGAAATCCAGCGGTAAAAAAGACTGAACTCATGCCTGCACCCAGTAAGGCTAAAACTTTTTTAGGTGAACTGGGTTCTTCTGGCAAGGCTGGTGGGGTCAACATTTGAATGCGTGGATAGCTGGCAAAAATGTTAGACTTACTGATATCAAGTTGGGTTAAAGTTGAAGAAAATACCGCTTCAGCAATTTGAACATCCCGCCGTAAATTTTCCAGTTCTGACCCCTGCACAGATAAAGTTTTTAAGCGATTTTCCAAGCTGGCAATCTGCTCCCCTAACTCTTGGGATTGTGCTTCTAAGCCCACATTCTCGGTTTGAAATGTAATCAACTCTTGGAAAAAGACTTCTCGGCTAGAGGCATTGTCGCCACCTCCTAAGTTGGTTTGTTCCCAGATTTCTGGGTCAAAGGGTCGCCCGACAATTTGCTGACTCCGTTGCGTTAATTGCTCTCGGGCTTCATCTATTTCTTGTTGTTTAGCCAGAACCACGGGATGACGGGACGTATAAACCGAGGTCAAGGTGGTTAACTCACCCCTCGCTGTTTGATATTTCAACAAGGAGTCTTGAAACAAGGCATCAGACTGTAAGGCAAAGGCTTCGTTCGCTTCTGCTGGGGAGAGGTCTAAGTTTTCAGTAATTTGGACCATTCGGGCATTACTTTGCCGATTCAACGCATCCACTTCCGCTTTTTGCTTCCGTAACGCTTCAATGGTTTTTGAGAGATCAACTAGTTGCTCGGAAGACATGATGCTTGAGCTAACTTGATACTCAGATAATTTAGCCTGGGCCTGCTGTAAGTTTTGCTGAGACTGACTCAGCAACATTTGTAAGTTACGGTCCTGATCGGCGATTTCTTCTTTCCTGAGTTCCTCCAACTGGAGGAGGAAGGCTTTATGGAGGGCGTTTGCCTTTTTTTGAGCCAGTTGGGGGGTATCTCCGACAATTTCAAACTCCATCAAGGTAGAGTTTCCGATAATCTCAATCTTGGGTTTATTGAAGGCTTTGAGGTCGAGATTGACCAGTTGAGCTGCACGGCTTCTCACTTCATCACTTCCGGCAATGTATTTGTAATTTTCCCGAGGGTCATGGTGAGAATCATATCGGTAGGGCGAGTCGGTTTGGGAAGAAGCAATCCCAATGTCTGGTAAGTCTACGCGACTGGTGGAACCGTTACTCGGTAGGGTGATCGACCATTTGGTCGTATAGCTTGGGGCTTTGAGGGTGATGTAGGCGATCGCCAGCCCCCAAACCATCAGATTAGTTGTAATTCCTAAAAATAAGTAAATAGGCCACCGTCTTGTTCTGGACACAGAGCCTGACCTAGTATTATAATGAGAAAAGATTTTTACAGCATCATTCATAACTTTATCCTCTTCCTATCAGCAGCGATACTCACGGGGGTCTGTTGCTCAACTCAGACCCATAAAATCAGTGCGATCGCACTGGGGTAAATGCAGCAGGTCTTCCGATAGTTAAAAAGTTAGTGGGTCAGGCTATCCCACCCCCTTTCGGAGTCCGGCCATTCTGCTAGAGTTCGACCCGATAGAAAGTCTCCAGATCTCTAAGCGTTCTGTTTAGGATTTGCCCTGACAAGGGACAGCCCATTTCAGGTCCGCTTTCGACTGTGATGAGTTCTCTATCGCTTGCTTATAATTCTCATCGATCCGTTGTAAAGCTCTCATCTGCCATTGGGATGAAGTTTTGAGGTGATTTTTTTAAAAAAAAACTTCCAATAGCTGATTCTTACGCTAAAAATGAAGCTTTACAGACCATGCCGCAAACAAATAGCATAAAACTTTCTCCCTGTCATCTATACTCCAGGGTGTAAATCGCCCTACTTCATTGGTTCAAGTTTCCAAACTTACACTACATTTGTTCCCACGCTTCCTCCTAGAGGTTGATTGATCGGAAATCCCCCAGCCTGGAAGGATAGAATCCCATCAAATAAAGCCCTCGTAGGCAGGCTAATTTGAACCCATGCGTTGCAGTTAAAAACCCCTTGTCTTTACACAATCTTTAATAATCAGCCACTTATTACCCGGTAAAAAGCCTGTTTTTTTCTCTTCTTTATCTAATCCCTACCCGGAAGCTTTGGCGCGTTGGACCTTAGAATATCGATCCAGTATAGGGAAGATGAATCGAGTTTTTTGAGAAAATCTGTAGCAATTCACACAAAATTTTGTCCAGAAATTTGGTTCTTAATCGGTACTATACCGATGCCCTACTACACAGAACTAAAGGTACTCACTCAACCGACTTGTAGAGATTCCCTGTATATATATAGCGAATTTCAATCCTATATCTTGCCTACGCAGGCTAAACAACAAAACAAACTTTTTGCAACCGGATTGGGTATAACCGCTACAACCTGTAGAAAAAGTCCCTAAAAAGCATTAAACTCCCGAATCCTGGCTGAATTCGGGAGAGTGGGGTAACAGTGGGGCATAAATTGCCATGCCCCGAAATCGATTAAGCGCCTTTACCGATATCCGTCACGCTAAATAAAACTTGAGCATCGACACGGGGAATACTGGGGGCGAAAAACCCACCGGAGAACAAGCGATCTTGCTGTTGCGCAAAGATGGGTAGGGCATTGCGAACCTCGGCGGCAACTTCTGTGGTTTTCACATCGTAGGTTTGAGTTGCTACCTTGGGATATAACCCAATTCCGATAATGGGCAACAACAAACAAGCGGCGATCGCAATTTCCCGAGGTTTGGCATCCATGAACTCCCATGCCTCGACATTCACCATCGGCTCAACTTTGCCGTAGAACACCTGGCGCAGCATGGAGAGCAAATAAATAGGCGTGACAATTAAACCCACCGCAGCTAACCCAATCACCACCACTTTAAACGGGGTGTTGTAGGCGTAACTGGTGGAAAGTCCTAAAAACACAGTCAACTCACTCACAAATCCGCTCATCCCGGGTAATGCCAAGGATGCCATTGCACCGGCAGTAAATAGAGCAAATACTTTAGGCATCAACTTCGCCAAACCGCCCATTTTTTCCATTGCCAGGGTATGAGTGCGATCGTAGGTGACCCCGGCGAGGAAGAATAAAGCGGCAGCAATCAATCCATGAGAGATCATTTGTAAAACGGCACCGCTGATTCCCAGTTCCGTTAAAGAAGCAATCCCAATCAAGACGAATCCCATGTGGGAAATGGAAGAATAAGCTAAACGCCGTTTCAGGTGATCTTGCCCAAAGGCACTCAAGGCGCCATAGACAATATTCACAACCCCTAGGACTGCCAAAACTGGAGCAAAGTAGAGATGGGCATTGGGAAGCATTTCCAGGTTCATGCGAATTAAGGCATAACCGCCCATTTTGAGCAAGACTCCAGCCAAAATCATGGAAACGGGGGCAGAGGCTTCTCCGTGAGCGTCAGGGAGCCAGGTATGCAAGGGAAAAATGGGCAGTTTGACGCCAAAGGCGATGAACAACCCGGCATAAAGCAGCAATTCTAGGGCAATGGGATAATGTCTGGCACTCAGTTCGGCCATATTAAAGGTAATGGTATCGCCGTAGAATGCCATTGCTAAGGCTGCGACCAGAATAAAGATAGAAGCTAATGCAGTATATAAAATGAATTTAGTCGCGGCATAGAGGCGTTTTTCGCCACCCCAGATCGAAATCAGCAGGTAAACCGGCACGAGTTCGATTTCCCACATCAGGAAGAACAGCAGCATATCCCCAGCGGCAAAGACCCCAATTTGGGCGCTGTACAAGACCAACATCAGGGCATAGAATAACCGGGGCTTTTTGGTGACGTTCCACCCGGCGGCAATGGCAAGGGTGGTGACTAAGGCGGTTAAGACAATCAGGGGCATGGAAATGCCATCAACGGCGAGGGTCCAGTTTAGCCCGAGTTGAGGGATCCAGGGGTAAGATTCAACAAGCTGCAATTCGGGGTTCTGGAGGTCGTAGTTTTGCCAAAAGGCGACTAGGGTGAGGACGAGTTCGATCGCGCCGACGCCGAGGCTGTAGAGGCGAATGGTTTTACCCTGTTGATCGGGGAGGACCGGGATGACTAAGGCCGCTAGGAGCGGGAAAAGAATTATAGTGGTTAGCCAGGGAAAGTCTATGCTTAACATAGATAGATGGTAATAAATACTTATTGCTTACTCTTCTAGTTTATGAAGCTATATAAAGTTTTGAAAAGGTATGTTAAGTAAAAATCATCAATAGGACTGATAAGCTAGTATAAATGCTTATCATGGTGAACAATTCAATCCCGATTGGGGGATTGAGGTCCCTTGAATTCTCTGGATTCCTTCCTGGCGATCGCCATCACCACCCCTAATCGAGTTAGATCACTGCTAAACCTCGTTAGAATCACGGAGGGGGTTCAGTAGAATCACGGGCGATCGCGAGAAAACACGGGATGATAAAGATGTCGAGTTCAATACCCCGCTTATGTATCCCCTCAACCTGCTCCCCGGTGCCATTCCTGAACTACTCGCTACGGTCCAAGATACTCACTGCATCACTAAAGCCGATCGCTATGGACTGATGGCCGCAATTTTAGATGAATCCCTCAGCGACGAGGACCGCTTCAGTCTTGATCGCCTCCTCCGTTCTCTGTGCCGGGGACGGGTGCAAGTGGTGGATGAACTCTCCATCGTCCGGTAAGCTCTCCTAGGCCCACCCCGGCGCTTCCAGAATCTCTTCAATTGAGGACAACGGCATAGAACTCGACACTCGCCGCCGTTGATTCCTTCCTGAATTGAAGTCCTACCAAATCCCGCTGCAAAAAGTCAGTTTTCTGGTTTAGCCCGCCTACGCGGGCTCAAGAGGGTTTTTATAGACCTTTGAATGCGGGATTCCGTATCACTGCTGCTTGATTCGGGGTCCTCAGCCCCCAGGGTCCACGGATGGGAGAGGTCCTCTAAAGTGAGGGTCAGGTAATTTCCCCGCCTTGTTTGCTGGCAGATGAGAGGTACTTTCTGTTATTAAAAAGTTCACTCGAAAACTCGGTCAGACCTGAGTGGATATCGAGTCTTGGACCTTGAGAGTTTATTAAGTTTTTTAAAAATATCACCCGAGCCGAAAAAATAGCCCTATAATTGCTTAATGTTTTGAGCTGGTTAGGGAAGGGTAAAATCCTTGTCAAGTATGACTCTCTAGCGCTAGATGAATTGTATATCCAATCAGCCAAAAACACCAGAAATTCGAGGAACTTTTCAAGTTTATGAGTGAAACGCCGAACTACCGCTTTGAGACCCTACAAGTTCATGCCGGACAGGAACCAGCCCCAGGGACAAATGCCCGGGCTGTTCCAATTTATCAAACCACTTCTTATGTCTTCAATGACGCGGAACATGGAGCAAATCTGTTTGCTTTGAAAGAATTCGGGAATATCTATACCCGAATTATGAACCCGACAACTGATGCATTTGAGAAGCGGATTGCTGCCTTGGAAGGGGGGGTGGCGGCCTTAGCAACATCAAGTGGTCAAGCTGCACAATTTCTGGCGATCGCTACGATATGTGAAGCCGGAGATAACATCGTTTCGACCAGTTTTGTCTATGGTGGAACCTACAATCAATTTAAAGTTGCCTTGCCCCGGTTAGGGATTAACGTTAAGTTTGTTGATGGCGATAATCCAGAAGATTTTCGAGCGGCGATCGATGACAAAACCAAAGCGATTTACTTAGAAAGTATCGGGAATCCCAAATGCAATATTCCTGATTTTTCTGCAATTGCCGATATTGCCCATGAACATGGTATTCCCTTAATTGTAGATAATACCTTTGGCTGTGGGGGTTACTTATGTAAACCTTTAGAACATGGTGCAGATATCATTACGGAATCCGCAACTAAATGGATTGGCGGTCATGGCACATCCATTGGTGGGGTGATTGTTGATTCGGGTAAATTTGATTGGGGAAATGGAAAATTCCCAATTTTCACCCAACCCTCCCCCGGTTATCATGGGATGAATTTTTATGAAGTCTTTGGACCCAAGAGTCCTTTTGGGAATATTGCCTTTATCATCCGTGCCCGAGTCGAAGGATTGCGCGATTTTGGACCCGCTATGAGTCCATTTAATGCCTTCTTACTCTTGCAGGGGTTAGAAACTCTCTCTCTGCGAGTTCAGCGTCATGCTGATAATGCGATGGAATTAGCGACTTGGCTCTCGAAGCATCCCAAGGTCTCATGGGTTAAATATGCTGGACTCAAGGATAATCCCTATCACAATTTAGCTCAAAAATACCTCACCAATGGGTTTGGCTGTGTGGTCAATTTTGGGATTAAAGGCGGCATGGAAGCGGGCCGAGAATTTATCAATAATGTGAAGTTAGCCAGCCATTTAGCCAATGTCGGCGATGCTAAAACCCTGGTGATTCATCCCGCCTCAACGACTCATCAACAATTGAGTGAAGCGGAACAAGAATCTTCTGGGGTAACTCCAGATATGATTCGGGTGTCTGTGGGAATCGAACATATTGAGGATATCAAGGCAGATTTCGACCAAGCTTTTAAAGCTTAGGGATTAACCGGGCTGCGTGCAAACGAGGGAAAGGGTTAATCATTAGGATACTGCGTCACAGAGGCGATCGCCTCTGTGTTCGCACCTCTAACTCCTGAAGGTTGATTCACAACCCTGGGCTTTGAGAGTCTGATTTTCCCCTACCCACACTGCTGAGATGATTAATTCGTAACCTAAAAATAAAAAGCTAGAACGAGATTGGATTACAATAGAAACCATAAATATTAGGGGGACTCGGTGACCGGCAAGGGATACCATGTAGCAACAAGCCGTCAGCGAATACCCAACGCTAAAGGTGATCAGACGCCGGGAGCGTTACTGAGCCGATGGTTCACCGAATCCATTATGCGATCGCTAACAAATGAAAGATTATGAATGACACCCGCTATATTTCCCCGGAAACCCAGTTTTGTGAGCTTAAACAACCCGTTATCCTAGAATCTGGACAAGTTTTGATTGGGGTACAAGTGGCCTATCGCACTTGGGGGAAGCTCAACCCCGAACGAGATAATGCTGTCGTGATTTGCCATGCCTTAACGGGATGGGCCGATGCGGATCAGTGGTGGGACCCGTTGTTCGGACCCGGAAAAGCTCTGGATACGGAAAAAGATTTTATGATTTGCAGTAACGTCCTGGGCAGTTGTTACGGCACAACCGGACCGACTTCGGTTAATCCAGAAACTGGCTGTCCTTATGGTCCCGATTTCCCTCGGATTACGATTCGGGATATGGTGCGAGTCCAGGCAGCATTGCTGGATGAGTTGGAAGTTACCAAAGTGAAACTGGCGATCGGGGGGTCATTAGGCGGGATGCAAGTCCTCGAATGGGGGGTAATGTATCCGGAAAAAGTCGAGGCGATCGCCACCTTTGCCGCCTCGGGAAGACATTCCCCCTGGTGTATTGGACTCAGCGAGGCCCAGCGCCAAGCGATTTATGCGGACCCCTATTGGCGGGGTGGCTATTACACTATTGAACAACCCCCCGCCGCTGGATTGTCTGCTGCACGCATGATGGCAATGTGTTCTTATCGCAGTTGGGCCAGTTTAGAGCAAAAATTCGGGCGCAACAAAAGTGCCGATGGCAATTGGGAAATCGTGAACTATCTCCACCATCAAGGCCAAAAACTGGTGAATCGCTTTGATGCGAATAGTTATATCACCTTGACTTACGCGATGGATAGTCACGATGTGTCTCGTGGAATTGGGGATTATGATTCGGTCCTTGCCAGTATCCAGCAACCGACTCTCGTGGTGGCGATCGACTCCGATGTACTTTATCCTCCGGTGGAACAAGAGAAGTTAGCGCAGTTGATTCCGAATGCTCAACTGGGTTGGTTGAACTCTCCTCACGGTCACGATGCCTTTTTAATTGATATGGAAGAGTTGAATGCAATGGTGGTGAATTTCCGCAAGTCCCTGGACTGGAATGCCACCCATCGCGATCGCTCTCATCTGTCCCGGATTTGGCGCGTGGATAATTAGCCTGTGATCGGTTTATAAAAACTAGTCCGGTCAAGGTCTGTAGATTGTAGGGGGGGGA
>CBFGOM010000057.1:0-31891 GCA_965650385.1 uncultured Oscillatoriaceae bacterium | reverse complement strand
AAAATTCTGGGCATATTCTGACTCAAATTCGGACCACGGAATTAGCTTTGACAGAACAATCCACCGATTTTCTTCACACAGCTGGCCCAATGAGGAAAGTTCAAAGGCTTCTTCTGGCCCCAGGGAGTTTTGTGATTTTCGATACATTTTCCCTCGACCGATGCACAACAATTTCCAATTTTACCTCTTTTTCCTGCCTTTTATGTCCGGGTCAGACTTCTCAAAGCATTGTCTCATCAGCATTTTACGTTTTTTCAGCAAGCCCTATTTAGGTAAATTTCCCAGTATTTTTCTAAAAATGCCCTCTTTCTAAGACGCGATCAATACCCGGCGAGGTATCGTCGATTAAAGTTTGAATTTTATCAATCATCCGTTTAAAAACATCGGGATAGTATTTAGAAGCATCCAAAAAATCAGCGTAGGCTTGACGGTATCGCTGTCTAGCTTCTGGATTTTTATATTCTTGGCGGACATTTGCCGAAATGCGTCTAGATTTCCGAACGATTAACACATCATCAATTTGAGTTGCTGTAATTGAAACGGGAGTCATATCCAGAAATTTACAAACGAGAAAATACAATGAACTCGGTACGGCTATTTTTAAATCCCGGCTAGTCGCAACCGCTTCTTGAAACATGGTTTTGTCTAAATTAGTTTTGCATTCAGCACAGACATATCCCAAATGAGACTCCAGCAGTTTAGAATTGGTGAAATGGCTGTCAAAACCTGTTTTAAAATACAGTTTATTTCCCAATATAAAATCTTGATTTTTGGTTCTTAAGAGAGGTTCTCCACCCTGTCCAGGATTTGCGAGAGAAGAAATAAAGCTCAATCCAGCAAATGTATTTTTGGAGCCTATTTCAAAAGAATCATCTAATCCTCTCAAACTCCGGTAAATGATTTGAGGGAGAAACTCTTCAAGAATTGTATTATCTAGTTTGAGTTGTCCCTTTTGTCGATACAAAAAATTATCAGGACTATCAAAAATCAGGTCGAGTTCAATAAACCGCTTATATCGGTTGGTTGCTTCGACTAATCTTTCAACTGTATTGCTTTGAACCGAATCAATAGATTCTAGCTCTTGAATCCACTGATGATATTGGTGTAGTGCTTCCTGCATTCGTTCCCGATCGCCAGCGGGTAATTTGTCATTTCGCAAACAAGCCAGCAGTTTATCATGGTGAGGCGTGGGTAATTTTAACATGGCTGAACTGTGGTTATTTGGTAAAGCTATTTTTTGGAGTGGGTTGCCGAAAATAGAGCGGCGATCGCCCGATATCCGGAACCTTGGCGATCGCCTCCAACAACGCCCCCTTATTTTTCTCACAAACCTGTTCTAATCCCTTCCTAAGCGCTGTTTCAGCAACTTGTCTCACCCCCAGATCCCAATCCCCTTTGCCTAAAGTTGGATTACCATTCACCAGGTGCAATAAATCTTCACGAATCATCTTTCCAAATTTATTTTTAAATTGTCGTTGCTGAGTTAACACCAATTCAAACTGACCCCCTACAGTTGCCAGTTCAGAAATGATTTGAGCATTATAAAAAGGAACGCCTAATACCGTCGATTCATACCCCACCACAAAGATAATCTGCGCCCCGGGTTTACAAACTCGGTTGATTTCCTGGAAAATCAAGGCTACATCCAGACAATATTGAATCACGGTGAAAAATCTATTTCTCCGGTTAGCCCGATTTGAGCCTATTTCAGATTTGGCAATTTCTAGTAAATTCCAATTTAAAAGCTCTACAGAATTGCGATAATTTTGATGATAATTAAAAACGTTAATATAGGGAGGAGAGGTTAACACAAAATCAATGGCATCGTTAGCCACTGGCAGACATCGAGCATCCCCTAAATAGCTTTTCAGGGAATTTGCCGACTCAGGGAAGTCTCGAATGTATTGACAAATCTCTCCAAATATAGTATGAATCTCTGAGATGTTAATGGGCTGCTGATTGTCTAAATCTAATAAAATGACCAGGGCATCTAAAATTGCCTGTTCTAATGGGTTTGAATCCTGATAAATGCTAAATAAATGGGTCTGAAACTCTGGAACTTCTAGGCGATCGCATTCTAACGCATGAAATAACTCTGGTTGGGGGAACTGTTGCTGTAATTTGCCGGATACCGAGGTAATCACTTGATTGCGATCGCCAAGGCTAAGGTTGATAAACTCGTAGAGACGACTGAGAATCCAAGCTGCCGGATTTAACTCACACCCCACAGCTTCTAATCCCAAATAACCACACTCATACAACACGGTTCCACTTCCACAAAAGGGATCGAGAACGGTGGCATCTCTCGGACAATAGGCAAGTAAAAGATTCTCCACCAGTTGCGGCGAAAATTGTCCCCGCCAGGTAAATAAGTTAGTTCGGCGCTTATCTTCTATATCTAAAAGGCTTTGAAAAATACCCTGATTAAAGTCCTGCACCGCACTTGCCGCAAATTTATTTCGGAGTCGGTGGGCGAAAAATGTACTCATGGCTGTGACTTTCAATGAATAGAAGGCGATCGCCGAGGAGAAGTCTCTAAACATCCCCAGTCTATATCTCCATTCTTGCCAATTTTACCATCCACTGGCCCCATTTGACTCCTTTCAGCGATCCCTCCCTATCTGAGAGGCTCTCCCGATAAAATTACAGATACGCAATTTTATCGCTCCCCTTGAAAAAAATTACTCAATTACTAATTATTAACTTGAGAAGCATGGGCCAGCAGGCTAAAAATAGGGACCTCACCCCCTTAAACTGAGGAAAATTGTTACAAAATATTAAGTAAGGCGTGCGAATGTAAACGTCATGATGCAAAATATCCGTATTTGCAAAATCCAGTCGAAGTCAAAAGTTTTTTGTGCACCACCTTCCCTTAGAATACTGCTAGGGAAAAGTGGGGTAACTCAGGAGAAAGGGACTCAAACCCCATCACTGAGTAAAAAAACCTAAAGACACAAAATCCCGAGAAAGGTCTTGCAAAACCCAGATTAATATTCTATATATCTGGATACACACTCTCATTGTTGGAGGAAGTAGTTAATGAGTATCGTCACGAAGTCCATCGTGAATGCAGATGCTGAGGCTCGCTACCTTAGCCCCGGCGAATTAGATCGGATCAAGTCTTTCGTCACCACTGGTGAGCGCCGCGTTCGCATCGCCCAAATCATGAGCGAATCCCGCGAGCGTATCGTCAAGCAAGCTGGCGATCAACTGTTCCAAAAGCGTCCTGACGTTGTTTCTCCCGGTGGCAACGCCTACGGTGAAGAAATGACCGCCACCTGCCTGCGCGACTTGGACTACTACCTGCGTCTGATCAGCTACGGAATCGTTGCTGGCGACGTCACCCCGATTGAAGAAATCGGAATTGTCGGTGTTCGTGAAATGTACAAATCTCTCGGCACCCCGATTGAAGGCGTTGCAGAAGGCATCCGTGCCATGAAGAACGTAGCTGCTTCCTTACTGTCTGCTGAAGATGCAGCCGAAGCTGGCTCCTACTTCGACTACGTTATCGGTGCGATGCAGTAGAGCTGTTCTCTACTCCATTCGTTTAAGGTAAATAATCACAGATCGCGCAGTTTAAGGAAACATAAAAGATGCAAGACGCAATTACTGCTGTTATCAATTCCTCTGACGTCCAAGGTAAGTACCTAGACAACTCTGCTCTTGACAAACTCAAGGGCTACTTCCAAACCGGCGAACTCCGCGTTCGTGCTGCAACCGCTATCAGCGCCAATGCAGCCACCATCGTTAAGGAAGCCGTTGCCAAGTCCCTGCTGTACTCGGATGTAACCCGTCCCGGTGGTAATATGTACACCACCCGTCGCTATGCAGCTTGCATTCGTGACCTCGACTACTACCTCCGTTATGCCACCTATGCGATGCTGGCGGCTGACCCCTCCATCCTCGATGAGCGCGTGCTCAATGGCTTGAAAGAAACCTACAACTCCTTGGGTGTGCCGATCGGTGCAACCGTGCAAGCAATCCAAGCCATGAAAGAAGTGACCGCCGGTTTGGTAGGTCCTGATGCCGGTAAAGAAATGGGCGTCTACTTCGACTACATCTGCTCTGGCTTGAGCTAAATGGTGAGTGCAGAGCTTGTAGAGCAGCGATTGAAAAATCATTGCTAACTCGCACAACGCTCGATTAACTCGACCTAGTTTTGAGGACAGGGAAGTCAAGAGTGAGTGCTAGCTCGTCAAAGGCTTGAGAACAGATTTCGATGAGTTTTAGCGAGCTAGTATTGACTCTGGACTCCCTGGCTTCAATTAAGATAGTTTTGTTCAGATACAAATTTTTTCCAACGAAACAGGAGCAAGAAGCCCATGAGAATGTTCAAAGTGACGGCTTGCGTGCCAAGCCAAAGCCGGATTCGCACCCAGCGGGAATTACAAAATACCTATTTCACCAAGCTCGTTCCTTATGACAACTGGTTTAAAGAACAGCAACGGATTATGAAAATGGGTGGCAAAATCATCAAAGTTCAGCTTGCTACTGGCAAACCCGGTATGAACACCGGCCTATCTTAATTCTTACTGACATCACTACAGAAAGCACTTACAGCTTTAATGATTATCAAAAGAGGTCTTTAGGGCCTCTTTTTTCATTTCTGGAAGATGGGGGGATGGGGAAAGCTGGTAGTAATGACTTTCCGCTTTCATTCGTTCGGGAAGGCATAAAATAGACTGAACTAAACTTAATGTAGTTATCGGACTTGCTTTGGATGCAACGCCTACTGATTCCCATTTTCGATCCGGCTGTCAAAGAATGGGCCTTAGAAGCTCGATTATTGCGGTGGTTAACCTTCCTCTGGCTGTTTGTGGGGTTGGCCGTCCTGTTTTCTGCTTCTTATCCCAGTGCTAATGCTGAGTTTGGGGATGGACTGTACTATTTTAAACGACAACTGATCTGGGTTGTGGTTGGCTTAATTGGCTTTAATGTCCTAGTTTATACTCCCCTGCGATACATTCAAGGGATTTCTGATTGGGCAGTGATTATCCTCTTGGGGTTCATTTGGCTGACGATTGTTCCGGGTTTGGGGACCACAGTGAATGGGGCGACTCGGTGGTTAAAGTTGGGTCCTGCTTTGATTCAACCTTCGGAGTTGATTAAACCGTTTCTGATTTTGCAGGCGGCGCGAATTTTTGGGAATTGGAACCGCTTGACTTGGCAGGTCCGGATTAATTGGTTGGTGATTTTCGTGGCGGTCCTGTTGGGAATTTTGGTGCAGCCGAATTTAAGTACCACGGCCCTTTGTGGGATGACGATTTGGTTAATTGCTTTAGGGTCAGGTTTACCGTTTTCTTATTTGGGGAGTACGGCATTTGGAGGGTTCCTCCTGGCGGTGTTGAGTATTAGCATTAAGGAATATCAACGACGGCGGGTGATGTCGTTTTTAAATCCTTGGGCCGATCGCTTTGGAGATGGGTATCAGTTGATTCAAAGTTTGTTAGCGGTAGGGTCCGGGGGGACTTTGGGGACGGGGTATGGTTTGTCCCAACAAAAGTTGCTGTATTTGCCAATTCAATACACGGATTTTATCTTTGCGGTGTATGCGGAGGAGTTTGGATTTGTCGGGAGTATGATTCTGATGCTGCTGTTGGGGAGTTATGCAACGGTGGCGTTGTTGGTGGCGTACAAGACTCGGGAAATTGTGCAGCAGTTGGTGGCGATCGGGGTGATGGTGGTGATGATTGGGCAATCCCTGCTGAATATTGGGGTGGCGACGGGTGCTCTGCCAACGACGGGTTTACCCCTGCCGCTGTTTAGTTATGGGGGGAGTTCGATGATTGCCAGTTTGATGTGTGCGGGAATTTTGATTCGAGTGGCAAGGGAAAGTAGTACCGGGGAGGTGGTGTCATTGGCGGATAAGCGGCGATCGCGCTTCGGCAGAGGACGGCGAAAACGTTAGGGTTGGGTTTTGGAGGCGATCGCTTCTGGTCTGTGTAGTCGTGAAAACAACAGCGATCGCCCCTCAACTGCGTTAACTATCCGGATCTACTCCCATCTCACGCAACCGTTGCGCTAGTTTTTCCGCCCGTTGGCGTTCCGTTTCCGCCCGTTGGTGTTCTGTGTCAGCCCGTTGGCGTTCCGTTTCGGCGCGTTCTTCGGGCCAGAGTAGGAGTTCACCATCAGCATTCCACCAGCGTAACCAATTGCCTGTACGGTTGTCACGTGTTCCCTGCCATACTCCTAAAAATAGCTCTAGTCCGGGAATCCAATAGAGACCCTTCGCATCGGGAGTTTGAATTTGATATCGGTTGGATTCTAAAGCGTACAGTTCTAAATCAGCAATTTGGGGATGAAATATGGCGTATAGAGGTACTTTAATAATTTGTTCGTAAAAGTACCATTTGCCGATGCGTTTTTGAAATTCTATCGAGTATTCTTCCCCGTAAGTTTCCGATAGGAACTCCATGACAATCAGGGGAATGGGGCCTTCGGTGTGGGGAGTGTAGCTGCGCCGGGGTTCAGAATTAGACCAAGGTGCAACGGGACAAATGTACATCCAATCAGGGGCCTTACAAATGGGGCGGTTATTAATGGCAGCACACAATGCAAAGTTGGTCCCAATTAAGGCATTTTGGCATAACTCCGGAGTCAAAGATTGACGCAGAGCATTTGCTAATAAAGGATGTTCTAAGTTTTCCACAGGGTCTTCAGGGAGTACAAAGTCTTCTGGGAGTTTAGGCCAGGTAATTTTTATCTCAGAAACTGAGGTTTGAGGTAGAATAGACATTATGCAACCTCGTATGACTATTGATCAGGGATTGACTTTTATTGTATCGAATGGCAGGAGGCGATCGCATCATATCTCAACTCTACATCGACTCATGAGACAAACATATTCTATTTAAAAAATCTTGAATAAAATAATAGTTGTAATTTTTTTATACTTTTAAATTGGTTATTTTTGCAGTGAATTAGATGAGTTTTCATGAAATTTATTCAACATTATTTGACGAGTAAAGTTTTTGAATTGTTAGTACAAATAATTCAAAAATGACTGAAGTCGGGACGTTGAAGCAGGGGAATGGTTGTGGGTGTGAATATTGGGAAATGACTGAAGTTGGGATGTTGAACCGGGGGAAGGGACCGATCGCCAGTTTATCGGGTTGAGTTTGGATAAGTGCGATCGCCGGGGTGTCCTCTACGTTACAATTGTTCATATTGGGCGTTTTCCCCGGTTAAAGCATGATTGATTCTGTGCAAACTTCTCTATACCACCTCCAACAACTCGCCGATGGTCTCGTTTCTAGCCAATTGAGTCACCTGTCCTGGGTGAGTGTCTTGATTATCTTTTTGGCGGGGTTGCTGACTAGCTTGACCCCTTGTATGTTGTCCATGCTACCGATTACGATTGGCTATATTGGCGGGTATGAGGCTCAAAGTCGGATTCAGGCGGCGGCGCAGTCTACTTGGTTTGCTTTGGGTTTAGCGACTACCCTCGCTGCATTGGGTATTGTCGCCGCTTATCTGGGTCAGATTTATGGTCAAGTGGGGATTGGTTTGCCGATTCTGGTGAGTGTAATAGCAATTTTAATGGGTCTCAATCTTCTGGAGGCATTACCGTTGCGCTTGCCTTCTTTGGATGGGATGGAGTTAATCCCCAAGGATGTGCCAGATGGGGTGCGTTCCTATTTGTTGGGACTGACGTTTGGATTAGTGGCTTCTCCTTGTAGTACCCCTGTTTTAGCAACGTTATTAGCTTGGATTGCGAGTACCCAAGATGTCATGTTAGGCGGGGCTTTATTATTGGCTTATACGGCGGGTTATGTGGCTCCTTTGATTTTGGCGGGTACGTTTACGGCTACGATTAAAAAGTTGCTGGAAGTGCGTCGGTGGTCCGGTTGGATTACGCCGGTTAGTGGGGCACTTTTGGTTGGATTTGGCGTATTTTCTCTGTTATTTAGACTGCTTCCGGTGGTGTAGGAATGGGGGAGATGGGGAGGATGGGGGAGATTTTACTAGAAATAAGAAGGGATGAATAAAAAATGACGAATGATACGCAGAGTTTAGGCAGTTGGTTGTCGGTTCCGAAACGGTTTTTTAGGCGGGAACTGTTGCCGTTTTTGGGGGATTTAAGATTGGCGATCGCCCTGTTATTAGCCATCGCTGTTTTTAGTATCTCGGGGACAGTGATTGAGCAGGGTCAATCTCCGGCTTTTTATCAATCCAACTATCCCGAATCTCCGGCACTTTTTGGCTTTTTGACTTGGAAGGTGATTCAAGTTGTCGGTTTAGATCATGTTTATCGAACTTGGTGGTTTTTAGCTTTATTGGTGTTGTTTGGATCGAGTTTAACGGCTTGCACTTTTACGCATCAATTTCCGGCTTTAACGGCAGCGCGGCGATGGAAGTTTTACAAAACTCCTCGGCAATTTGAAAAGCTGGCGCTGAGTGCACAGGTGGATGAGGCGAATCTGAATCAATTAGAAGAACTGTTACAAAAACGGCGGTATTTAGTGTTTCGGGAAGGAAATACCCTCTATGCTCGAAAAGGGTTAATGGGGAAAATTGGCCCGATTCTGGTTCATGCCAGTATGTTGATTATTTTGGCGGGTTCAATTTTGGGCGCAATGACGGGTTTTATGGCTCAGGAAATTATTCCGAGTGGGGAAACCTTTCAGGTTCAAAATATTATTGATGCCGGTCCATTTTCAATGTCCCAAGTTCCGAAAGATTGGGCGGTTCATGTGAATCGGTTCTGGATTGATTACAAGCCAGATGGGACAATTGACCAGTTTTATTCTGATTTGTCGGTGATTGATAGTGAGGGTCAGGAACGCGATCGCCAGACGATTCATGTAAATAAACCCCTGCGGTATCGTGGGGTGACGATGTATCAAACCGATTGGGGTGTTTCCGCAGTCCAGGTTCAGTTGAATAATAGTCCAATTTTTCAACTGCCGATGGCGCTTTTAAATACGGGGGGTGGTGCGCGGTTATGGGGTACTTGGATTCCCACTAAGCCAGATTTGAGTGAAGGGGTTTCCCTGTTGGCGAAGGATTTACAGGGAACGCTTTTACTCTACGATATGGAAGGGAAATTAATGACGAGTCTGCGTCCCGGGATGGAAACTCCCGTGAATGGGGTGACGCTGAAGATTAAAAATGTGATTGGAAGTACGGGGTTACAAATTAAGGCTGACCCGGGTATTCCGATGGTTTATTTAGGGTTTGGATTGTTAATGGTGGGGGTGATGATGAGTTATGTTTCTCATTCCCAAGTTTGGGCGTTAGAAGAAAATGGGGAATTGTATGTGGGGGGAAAAACAAATCGCGCACAAGTGACGTTTGAGCGAGAAGTGATTGAAATTTTGGATAGTTTAGAGGAGAAACCGAGTACCGATGGGGTGGCGATCGCCTCCGGTTCTTTAGCCGGTCAAAATTAAATAGACCTCTTGCAAAAAAAGGATTGATCCCCCCAACCGATTGGCGGTTTTAAGGGGGGCTTTTTATGATTAAGTCTGAGGTTTGGTATGGTGAACTTCTATGACGGTATGGACGTTACCTCGGGGATTAAAGTCACCTTTGATGGTGGCTTCTAGGGGGTCGCAGGCAGCTACAAAGTCATCCAGAATTTGATTGATGGATTCTTCGTGGGAAATGTAGCGATCGCGGTAACTGTTGATATAGAGTTTGATCGCTTTGAGTTCCACCACCCGTTCATTGGGAACGTAGGTGATATAAATGGTGGCAAAATCTGGATAACCAGAAAACGGACATTTACAGGTAAATTCCGGTAAGGTGATGTGAATGTCATAGCGTCTGCCAACTCGGGGATTGGGAAAGGTAATTAACTGTCCCTCTTCGATTTCCCGTTCCCCATACTTGATTTGCTGGGTGTCATCGGTAGGGGTGGCGCTTGGCGATACATCGGACTGCATGGAAAAATTACTCATTTTGACTGAATAGGGACTGAATCTCTCGTGATTTATTCTATGTTGACAGAATTTGCTCCGATTCGGATAGTCTTGAGGTCCTAGACCTTGAATGAAGGGACTTCAGGATTTAAGATGGAGAGTAAAGATTGGTTCAGGGTCTGGGCGATCGCCCTCTCTTCTGGAGTCTAGGCTGTCATGCCTGAGATTGCCAACTGCCTCAATCGTAGAGATTTGTAGCAAATCCTTGACGAAGCCGGGTAAGGGTTGTTGTAATCTGAGGCAGAGTTCTATCGTCAACAGACTCCGAACGGTTGCGATCGCCTCCCGTCCTCCTACTACCCGAAAAGCCCTTATGCGAAATGCTACTGCCTCCGGCAATCTGCCGACAACCCCGCCAACTCCTTCTAATCAACCTTATTCCCCTTCGGTTCCCATCTCGCTGTATCGAGAAGTCGTTGCTGAGTTACAAACGGCACAGGAACGCTTGGAGTCCCTGACGACTCAAAATCATCAGCTAATTCAACAAAATCGACAACTGCGCCAGGAAATTGAAACGGTGGTTCAATCTGCGGTGCATTTACAGCAGGTGGTGGATGCTTGGGAACCCCAGAGTCCCCCAGTGAACCGCAGTGGCGATCGCACTCAACGGGGTGAATCCGCATATTCGGCAATACCCCCTTCAGAAACCGGTCATTCGCAGTTTAATCCGGGTTCGGCGATCAATTCTCCCTTTGGCATGACGGATCTGGGTGCAACCCCAGGGATGGGAGAACCTTTATTTACAGAACAGCCGGAAACTCGTCCCCGTCGCACGACCCGTCCGGTTAAGCGATCGGACCTCGGGGGATTTGGATTGCTGATTATGATCCTGCTGATTGTGGTGAGTGCGTTTGGTGCCGGGTATTGGGTTGTGCGTCCTTTATTAATGCAGCAACGTTAACGGCCTATTTCTGAGTCAGGCGATCGCCATTTTCCTGACTCAGACCCTCTTGAGGTTTGCACTTCAATTGCAAACCCCCCTTCCCGACTTACTCTGTACCCAATCGGACGTTCCTTCTCTTCATTCTTTTAGGTCAACCGATGGATAAAACCCCGAGAATTATATCATTGATAATAATATCCGGGGTTAGGGGTAATCCCCCCTATTTTACGAAAGAGTTCTGGCGATCGCAAAGCCATTTAATCCAGTTGTTAGCGTTTCTTAACTCAAGGGGACGACTCCCTTGAATTGTTCTTAAATTCTCCTCAAACAATTGACAAATTTTCTTAAGTTTAGTAACCTAGATAACAGAAACTTTAACGCACTGGGTAACCGTAAAACGAAACCTCAATATGCATGAAGACCCTCGAATCCGGTTCATCACCAATCTTCCCCAGTCGAAACCCAGTCAGGGAACACCCCCTCCATTTGGAACCGGATAAATGGGTCAATCTTATAGCGGCTCTTCACTCATGGGAAATGAGCCAAATCTCCTGTTAATCCTCACTGAGAGATTGCCACCTTTTGAATTGCCTACCCTATTCTACACCTGATTTCTTTAACTATTCTCGGTGGCTTGGACCCATTGAGAACGAGTTCAAGGGTTTAAATTTTCGGGAATTTGAGCCGTCGTCCCTTGCAAGAATGCCTCAAGCTTAAAGGGGTAGTGAAGGAGACTTTACAGCGGGCACATGATTACCAAAACCCGTTACTTTCCTTCCCTGAGCAATCCTGCCACACCCCGAGGATTGAGGAAGTTGAGAGAACGCTGCAAAGCGTCTAAAATAAAACCAGTGAGTCACGGATTTACAGGAAATTAACCGGGAGTAGAGTCTGGAAATTAAAAAAGTATAAAGTATTTCTCAAATAGGAAATAAGTCAGATAAAGTCATAAAATCTGGGTGGAAACCCGCTATATCAAAAAAGGGAGGATGATTAGAATGCAGTAAAAACGAGAAGCGATCGCGCCTATACCGTAAGAAGACAGGGAACAAGGCAGAGGAAATCGGGTTGGCTTTGAAGGAAAAAGGCTGATCCTCGGGTCCGGTCAAATTTTGATAACCCAATCTTTCCTATTAATCCCGATCCATTATAAATCATTAAAAAATTCACTAAATTGTCAACAAGGGAGAGGAACTTTGCTCTACAAAAATTAATCTACCTCTCAGGTAATCCAGAAGCCAGAGATAAAATTGAAGTAGCAAATCCTGCCTCGGCAGCGGCAAACAGGGGAGCAAATAAGCGGTCAGGGAGATGATAGATGAAAAGTGGCACTCTAGGGACAGAACAAATGATTGAACGGAGCAAAGCAATGGCGGTAACAGCAGAGCTCATTCCCGGGGAAATGCAGATCTTCTTAAATCTATCCCGGGAACTGTTTTGCATCAGAGACCGTGAAGGAGAGTTCCTGAAGCTCAACTCTAATTGGCAAACTGTTCTGGGATGGAGCCTCGAAGAATTGCGATCACACTCCTATTATGACTTGATCCATCCCGATGATCTCCACCGAACTTTGATGAGTGAACGCGCCTGCACTATCGGCCAAGTGGGTTACATCAACAATCGATATCGTCACAAAACTGGGGAATACTCTTGGCTATCCTGGCGCATTATCCACCAAGACAATGGCTTAACCTACGCTGCCGCCCACCCCATTGAAAAGCCGATAAAAGACGGGGTTGGGTGTGAAATTTCTACCCCATTAAATCATAAAGTTACACCCCTTTTTGGTCGCAGTCTAGCCGATTTAGAAACCGGAAACCCCACCCCAATAACTGGAAGCATCGAGGGTTGGAAAGACCCATTAAGCGGGAATGAACTCGCATTCTGGCTGGAATCTGCTTCCCTGAAAGCCGTTAAAAATTCCCTCAGTTTATTGGGAGGGGAATGGATGGAGAAGACGAATCCAGAAGAAGATCACCTCAAGCCCTCATCCCAGTTATTATCCCAATTCGATGAGGGAGTAGGGTTTTGCAGTCTGGATGAGCAATCGCCCTCACCTCTGGCGATCGCCCAATTAGAGGAACGATTTCTCAAAGTAAATGCCACTTTGTGCGAAATCCTGGGGTATATAGGCCCACCCTTGCCGAGAACAACACAATCTGAGCTTGATCCGAATCAAAGTCTGGATACAGATTGGCAGAAACTACAACAGATTTGTGGTTCAAGAGTGTTCTGGACTGGACAAACACAAGAAGGCTCCAACCGTCAAACTGAGGAAGTACCGATGCAACAAACCCGGGGTGCGATCGCAACGGTCCCCCTTGAAAAACCCAGTATCTTGAGTGATTCCACCACTTTGGCTCTGTTAAACGCCACTACGGAATCATTATACCTGGTCAATCCCCAAGGCATCTTATTAGCCAGTAACCCGATGGCAGCACAACGCCTGGGACTGCAATTGCCAGATGCAGTGGGACACTGTATATATGACCGCCTCCCCGACTGGTTGGCTAAAGTACGGCGAAACTCAATAGAACAAGTCATTGAGACCCGGAAGCCGGTGCGATTCAAGGAAGTGAGAAATCAAGCTCACTTTGAGGTTTCCATCTATCCCGCGATGGATTCCCAAGGTCAGGTGACTCATTTGGCGGTGTTTGATTGTGATATTAGCGATCGCTGTCAACGGGAAGATGTTGTGAGTCAGATTAACGCCCAACTCGAACGACGCGTCACGGAACGCACTGCCGAACTCCAATCCGCGAACCAAGAACTGGAAGCCTTTTGTTACTCCGTCTCTCACGATTTGCGGGCTCCCCTGCGGGCGATCGGGGGATTTACCCAAGCCGTCATCGAAGACTATCAAACGGTTTTAGATGAGACAGGGAAAGATTATCTACACCGAGTTTGTGCCGCCACTGAACGCATGAATCACCTGATTGATGACCTTTTGAGTCTTTCCCGGGTGACTCGGACTCAGATGCAACGAAAGCCGGTGAATCTGAGTAAAATGGCCCGGGCGATCGCCACTGAACTGCAAGAGACTCAACGCGATCGCCCCGTCCGGTTTAAATTTGCTGAGGGTCTGATGGCTGATGGCGATCCCCACTTGTTGCAAGTGATGTTAGAAAATTTGCTGGGTAATGCCTGGAAATTTACCAGTAAAACCCCCGATGCCTGCATTGAATTTGGCATCAGCGATCGCCCGGTCCTTCCTCCCGGCAACCGTTCTTCCAGTACAACGAACAAAACCCTGTATTTTGTGCGAGATAACGGGGCCGGGTTTAATATGAGCTACGCGGATAAACTCTTTGTTCCCTTTCAACGCCTGCACAAAACCAGCGAATTTGAAGGCACTGGGATTGGTTTAGCAACCGTCTCTCGGATTGTTCAGCGTCATGGCGGGCAAGTTTGGGCGACCTCCGAAGTGAATCAGGGTGCGACTTTTTATTTTACCTTGTAATTTGGGTTGCAAGGGCTTCCCGAGGGGAGATTCTGCACCTCTTATCACAACCGGCAACCCCTTCATAGGTTGTCGGTTGTAACAGTTTGTCCCAGAAAATTGTATCCGGGATAACAGACAAAAGACCCCTTTTGTCTTTTTAATTATTAATATAAAACCCATTAATCTAACCTAAAAACTTGTTGACCTAAACTCCCTTGTTAAAATTGATAACGGATGGGTTCAAGCACTTGTGTTTAAAACTAAACTAATATTAGCCAATCGAGAAGTCCGATATAGTCCTAAATTTACCCAAGATTTTTCTAGGACAAAACCACGAAGGAGGATGAAAATGGGGCGACCGTTGCGGGTGCTAATGGTAGAAGATTCTGAGGATGATGCCTTATTGCTACTGCGGGAACTCAAACGAGGCGGTTATGATTTAACCGTAGAACGAGTAGACAATCCCGAGTCCATGAAAAGCGCCCTGGAACGGGAAAATTGGGAGCTCATTTTAGCAGATTATGCCTTACCCCAATTTAGTGCATCCCAGGCATTAGGGGTGATGCAACAAATGGGACTAGATTTACCCTTCATCATTGTGTCCGGGCAAATTGGAGAAGATGCAGCGATCGCCGCGATGAAAGCCGGTGCTCATGATTATGTGATGAAAGATTACCTAGCCCGCTTAATTCCTGCTATTGATCGGGAATTGCGGGAATTTGCCGGACGGCGATCGCGCTTGTTGGCAGAAAAAGCCATGCAAGCCAACGAACGGCAGCTACGCGCTGTATTCGAGTGCGCCCTAGATGCAATGGCAATCTTCAACGACCTGGCTCAATTTACCAACGTTAATCCAGCCGCTTGTACCCTCTTAGGACTCGCCAAAGAAGACTTAATTGGACAGCCGATTTATAAGTATATGGAATCCACCTGTGATTTCAAAACCGGCTTTACCAAATTCCGCACCGTGGGGCGAGACATGGGAGAACTCAAAATTATCCGGTCTGACGGAACCGTTCGAGATGTGGAGTATTCCGCCAGCGCTAATTTTATTTCTGGCCTCCATTTAGCTGTTGTCCATGATGTGACCGATCGCAACAAAGACCGGGAACAACTCTTATACAACGCCTTTTACGACCCCCTCACCGGACTACCCAATGAAGCCTGGTTCCTCAACGGATTAGGGCGATCGCTACGCCAGTCAAAACGCCGTCCTCACTATGGCTTTGCCGTCCTCTTTATCGATTTAGATCGCTTCAGCATCATTAAATATAGCTTCGGACATTTAGTCGGCGATCTCTTACTCAATGCCACCGCGCGCCGATTGGGAACCTGTATCCGGCCAAAAGATACCCTAGCACGGGTAGGAACTGATGAATTCGCCATTCTTGTCGATGAAATTGACGACCCTTCTACCGCCCTCACCATCGCCGATCGCATTCATAAAGAACTGACCCTCCCTTTCCAAATTAACGGTCATGATATGTTTAGCACTGCCAGTATTGGCATTGCCATTAACTTTCCCCAGACTACAGAGTATAGCCAGACCTACCCCGCCTTAAACAATGGCAACGGGACTGAATCCTCCTCTACCAAAAGTTTAGAACGGCCCGAAGACTTTTTACGCGCCGCCGATACCGCCATGTATCATGCCAAAACAATGGGAGGAGGACGTACTGCAATCTTTGAACGACAAATGCATTCCGGGGCCTTGGCGATGTTACAACTCGAAACCGACCTCAGACTCGCCCTCAAACGCCAGGAGTTGCTTCTATATTACCAGCCGATTATCGACCTAAAAACCGGACAGATTTCCGGATTTGAAGCCTTGGTGCGCTGGCAACACCCCCGACGGGGCTTTGTGCTACCTGGGGAGTTTATCCCGGTTGCTGAAGGAACCGGATCAATTGTACCTATGGGAGCATGGGTTTTAGAAGAAGCCTGCCGCCAATTGCAGCAGTGGTATGAACGATGGCAATCCTTGGGTT
Source organism: uncultured Oscillatoriaceae bacterium (assembly GCA_965650385.1). GTDB lineage: Bacteria > Cyanobacteriota > Cyanobacteriia > Cyanobacteriales > Laspinemataceae > Laspinema. The sequence goes on along the minus strand of CBFGOM010000057.1, from coordinate 15,655 downwards.
TAATCCTCCCAAATCGAGAAGCAGGGGAGGGAGGTAGCGGAGGCACTCCATTTTTGACCATGAGTGTGAATGTAGCTGGAGTTCAGTTTGGCAATCCTGGACTGGTGGATTATATTGACCAGATTCTTCAGCAAACGGGGTTGACTGGTTCTTGCTTAAAGCTGGAAATTACTGAAACCGCCATTATGGCAGCCGCCGAGTCCGCCGCGAGTTTGCTCAACCAGCTTAAGAAACGGCAAATTCAGTTGTCTATTGATGATTTTGGGACGGGGTATTCTTCCTTGAGTCGGTTGCAACGGTTGCCGATTGATACGTTAAAAATTGATCGCTCTTTTGTGAGTCGGATGAGCAATGAGGCAGAAAGTTTGGAAATTGTTCGCACCTGTATTGATTTGGCTCACAATTTAGATATGGATGTGGTGGCAGAAGGGGTGGAAACCTTGGAACAGTTGGCTCAACTGCGCGCGTTACAATGTGAATCGGGTCAAGGATATTTGTTTTCCAGACCGGTGGATGCCACAACAGCAACGGCTTTGTTAATGTCAATGCCGCAGTGGTAAGGGCAAGGCGATCGCAGTTTAACCCTGAATTTCTCCTCTTTTTAATCTCTCCCAGCATTTTGCTCTGATTTTACCCGTAAAAATTGTTTTAATCTCCGACACAACGGGACAGCGTTGCATCTCAATCTCGCTTATAGCAGATTGATAATTTTTAATTTTATTGAGTTCGTTTCTAAAGAAAAGATTAAGACCCGCTCAGGAGAGAACCGCATAGATAGCCCGAGGAATTATCCTTAAGAAGAGGAATAATAGGGCAAAAGAAAAGAGGAAAATGAATCATGTTATACAGTCAGCTTTCCACCATCCAAAATCGCGCCGTCATGTCTCCAGAGGAAGCCAGCGCCCCTGAACATCCCTTACAAGATCATTTAAACTTACCCTTGCCGCTACCGGAACCCGGGACGATCGCCGAGGTTCGCCGGATCCAATTACGCGATCGCATTCCCGGACTCGTTAAACGCCTACTGCCCTTTGATGGCGAGTTGACTTGGGAATATTGGTGGGCGGTTCCAGGACGAATGTTATTACCCGAAGATGTGGAGTTGTTAAAGTGCGATCGCCCTCGGCTGGAAACCATCCTCGCCAAACTGATTTGGCTGTTTGGTGGCTATTACTTTGAACAAACTAGCCCCCGGGAAGGTGAGTTAAAACCCCTCCATGACTGGCAGCAAATCCTCCAACACGCCAACCATCTGGGCTTTACGCACTATTTGTTGGATATTGACTACCTCCCCATCGCCATCAAACCCTATAACAGCCCTGAACAAACCCGTAATCATTTACCCTCTGATTGCATTGCCGAATCAGTTGCTGTGGAACCCGCACATTGGCATATCGAATTCTTCCAACTGCGGCCTATTTCTGGGGGCTATGATATTGAAGAACCTAAACCCCTGTGTAGCTGCCAAATTTGGACCGGGAAACCCTTCCTGCGGTCCTGCCAAACCGAAGACTCCACCATCCGATATGACTTGTGGATCAGCACACCCCTGGATATCACAATTCCACCCTGGCGATATCAATCGGAAGAGAGTCTCGATCAATCTAGCTCACTCACCTCGGAAGTTTTTCAATAACCGTTCAGGGAAAAAGTGTGATACAATAAGGCTGAGTTCCGGCTCATCCTACTCAGCCTCAGCATTTTTTCTTGTCAAACTCAGTTTCAGGAGTGCTATTTCATTATGAAATCCGATAGTAAACAGTCCGCTCATACCCTCGGAGACTGGGGTAAAATTGCCCTGGAAAAACATTTCCAAAAAACCCTTCAATATGAAGAAGATGTCTTAAGCGATCGCGACCCTGAAGCATTGCACCAAATGCGAGTCGGGATGCGCCGATTGCGATCGGCTGCCAAAGGATTTGCACCGGCATTAGATTTACCCAAAGCGGCCCGTCAAAGTCAAATTGGCAAAATTTCCCGCAGTCTGGGCAGTTTGCGGGATTTAGATGTCCTCCTCGAAACCCTAGAAACCGATTATCAAGATGCCTTAGCCGACGGAGAAAAAGAGGAATTCAAACGGGCCCTTATCCTCTTAAAATCGGAACGAAGTCAAGCCTTTGATGCCGTCAGGGAAACCCTAAGCAGCGAAATTTATTTATCCTTTAAAAACAGTTTAGCCGACTGGTTAAATCACCCCAAATATGGGGAAATGGCACTTTTACCCATTCAAGATATACTGCCCGACTTATTGTTACCCGAAGTCAGCGTCCTATTTTTGCATCCGGGGTGGTTGCTGGGAATTAAAACAAAAAAAGGTCAGGTTAAAATCGATAACCTCACCGAAACTCAGATCGAAGAATTATTCAAAACCGACGGAGAAACCCTCCATGATATGCGCAAGCAAGTCAAGCGAGTGCGCTATCAAATGAGCTTATTTACCAAATTTTATGGAGAAGCTTATGCCGAGTATGTTGCGGATCTCAAAGAGATTCAAGAGGTTTTAGGTAAAATGCAAGATAGCGTCGTTTTAGCTGAAACCCTCTCCCGAGTGTTGGGGAATGAGCTTCAAGAGACCCTCCCAACTTTAGCCCAAAAACTGCTGGAAAACCGCTATGTATCCTGGTTGGAGTGGCAACCCCTGCATCAGAAATATTTAAACCCCGGGATCCGAGATCACTTACGGTTAGAACTGCTCTATCCGATCCCTTCTTTCAAAGCAAAAAAAGCCCGAAAAAACAAGAAAAAGGACTAAAATGATTGGGCATAACCAAATGGGAACCCAATCTTAACCGAGATTTCTGCCAAAGATTACCTAATCTTTACCTTGAGCCGATACAGTAAACCTATAAGTTTGTAACCTGTGTTATTGACAGGTAAGTTATAGGTATGCTCCAAACGCTTAAGGCTGTTCCAGAAACCGATAGGCACCACGCTAGAGAAGAACGCCGACTGCATTTTTACGCCAAAGGCGATAATATTCCGATCTTATCTCAAGGAATTTGGCAAGTTGCTCAAGGGCTAGTGCAACTGGGTACGCTTTATCCAACTGGGGAAGAAGGACTATTAGGATGGGTGGGCCCGTCTATGTGTTTTAGTCTGTCTTTTAGCTGCCTGCAAACCTATCACGCCAAAGCTCTATCGGATGTATATTTGATGTGGTTTTCCCTACGAGAAGTGGAAGCATCACCCCATTTAGCCCGAGAAATGTTCCCGCAACTGATCCGGCGAATGCGACAAGTGGAAGCGATTCTGGCAATTAGCAGTCAACGCAAAGTAGAAGATCGGTTAATTCAGTTATTATTGCTTTTGAAGCAAGACATGGGAGAAGCCGTTCCAGAGGGAACTCGGTTACGAGTCAGACTCACCCATTATGATCTGGCAACGGCGATCGCAACCAGTCGTGTAACAATTACGAGAATGTTAGGCAAACTCCGCCGGGACGGAATCATTAGCTTAGATTCCAAGCGTCATATAATTATCAAAAATGGAGCTTGTTTAAGTATGACGCATTGTCCCGTCCTCACCGAGTGGTAGTCTAACAATGATGAGAATTTCCGTTAGTTTGGGGCTGAATCAATCGGGGGAACTCCCTCGATTGATCTCAAATCCAGTGATTTCTTCAACGTTGACTCTTTTTAGTCATTCCCGGGTTAAACCTGGAATCCATCAGAACAAAACCAGTGAACTTAGTGAGAGCGATCGGGCCAGTACCCGCTAACAATTTTGGGATAGCCTTGGATATGTGAGGCAAACCCTTGATAAACTAACCGAATTTGACCACTCAAACAGGACATCCACCGCCGTTGGTAAAAGTGAGGATGGTCTTCCAATCGGTCGAGATTAGGGATAATCTGTAAGGGAATGTGATAACATTCACCATACAAGGTTCCGGTTCCCGGTACGAACATTGGATAAGGACCTAAATTGAATAACTCGGCATCGGCGATCGCATCGTCTCCGATGTATTCCGCATTGTCTAATAAATAATGATTGATTTCTCCTCGCATCAAGCTTCCATATACAAATAAATCCACAAATTCGGTCAAAAACAAGCGATTAGCAGCCACTAAAACCGCTTGTAGTAATCCAGTTGGCGTATCTTGCTCATGAACAGTTCCAGCAATCACCCGACTAGGAGGATGTTGGCAGAGTGAGTCAGCAAGGGTGGCAGAATCCCGATTAAACTCCTGTTGCCATTGCAGGCGATCGCCAGAAGAAATCTCATCCGAATTGCCATTTTGTAAACAGTCAAACTGATAACGCCACACCGCTTTGACTAAATAGGCATAAAAATAGTCTGAGTCGAGAAGTTCCGTCAAAAATGTCTGAGTTTTTAATTCCTGGAGTAGCCAACTTAAGGCGACTCCATGCTGAGATGCGATCGCCAGTTGACCCGATAAAGGCACTTGCCAATCCAAGGTAATTCTGACTTGTGCTTCATCCCACAAAGGCGTTCCGGCAATCTGGGTTAAAAAGTGAGGTTCAGCGATGCGATCGGCAATATCCGCCAGGGGTAAATATTGGAAAGACTCATTCATCCTTCTTCCCCTGCGATCGGCTGCACACAGTCTGGGGAGTCAGTTTTAGGCGTATTCACCCTCCGACTTACGGGATAAGAAATCATCTCTTGTGAATCGTAAGGCGTCAGGAGGGGGTGCAATTCCTCCGGAGGGGTTGCCGGATCTAGCCAGCGATCGCGATGGGTTGCAGACAGAATCACCGGCATTCGCACATGAATCCGACGCATCAATGCATTGGCTTCCGTCGTTAAAATCGGACAAGACTCAATTACTTCCCCTGCCGGTGACTGCCAGCGTTCCCACAACCCAGCAAATGCAAAAGGTTCTCCATCCTTCAGTTGAAAATAAAACGGTTGTTTTCCTGAATCCGTCGTTTCCCACTCATAGAATCCATCCGCCAGAATCCAACACCGACGACGGCGAAAAGGCGATCGAAATGTAGGTTTTTCCGCCACCGTTTCCGAACGAGCATTAATCAGTTTTGCGCCCATTTTCATATCCTTAGCCCAAAAAGGAATCAACCCCCACCGCATCATCTGGAACTGACGTTCCTGAGTTTCTTCCTGCTGCAATACAGTTGGAACCGATTGAGTCGGCGCAATATTATAGCGGGGTTTTATCTGAGGAATTCCCGCCAATTTAAACAACTCAGCTACCGTTGCAGGGGCCTGATAAAAGCTAAATCTTCCACACATAATGTTATCACCCGGAGTTGATCGCGTGCGAAGGAAAGTTATACTAAATCCCGTTGTTCAAAGTCTGTTTTTGCTGTTAGCCCGCGTTTGGCGTAGCCTCATTGACAGTGCTTAGGCGGGCTAATTTCGTGGAACCTCACTGTTGATGGGTGTGGGTTTTTATAGACTGTGACAACCGAATTCGGTATTATATACTCATATCTACGAATCTCAAAAATTAGCCCGCACAGGCGGGCTTTGTTTGTATAGCCCCAGGCTTGAGCCTGGGGGCTTTTTCTTAGACTTAAGATGCGACTTTCGCAGTCGATCGCGTGCGTCGTCGTCCTGTGGCGGCTGGTTGCGGTTCGGCTGACTTGGGCGGTTCTTGGGGATTTTGCATCAAGAACACCAGCAAGGGATTACTTTGCAGTTCCCGGCGTAACATCCGCTGGATATCGCGTTCAAGCTGGTTTTGCAGTCCCATCCAATCCACTTCTGGAGTGCCATCTTCTAGGGTGCGAGCAAACTCAGACCAGCGATCGCTCAGAACCCCTTCAATCGTTTGACTAATCCATTTTTTCAGCACATTAGGCTCAATGGATGACACCACCCCGCGCAAGTGAGTCGCTGTATCAGCCGCTAGTTTACCATCCCAACCGATCGCCGCTGCAATGGTCACCACTCCATCCGCTGCCAACTGTTGCCGTTCTTTGAGCACTTCATCCTTGACCACTCCCGAACGAGAAGCATCCACCAGTTCAATCCCCGAAGGTACTTGATCAATAATGCCAATACTATCCGTCGTCAATCCCACGACATCGCCATTATTGATAATCACCATATTTTCCGCCGGGACTCCCATACTTTGTGCGATTTTGGCGTGCTGCACCAGCATCCGATGTTCGCCATGAACCGGGAGGAAGAATTTCGGGCGCGTTAAAGCAATCATCAGCTTATGTTCTTCTTGGCAACCGTGACCGGAAACGTGAATTCCTTGATTCCGTCCGTATATCACATTCGCCCCTTGGATCATCAGCTTATCAATAGTATTGACCACTGCGATCGTATTCCCGGGAATTGGATTCGCTGAAAATACTACGGTATCCCCCTTGCGAATTTTGATTTTGCGATGTTCCCCATTGGCAATTCTTGTGAGAGCCGACATGGGTTCACCTTGAGAACCCGTGGTTAAAATCAGCACTTTGTCGTCTGGCAGGGAGCGAATGGCGTGCAACGGGAGGAATAAGCTATCTTCACACTTAATATATCCTAAGTTGCGGGCGTGTGCGATAACGTTCAGCATGGATCTGCCGACTACGCAGACAGTCCGACCTTGTTTCTTCGCCAAGTCCAGAATAATATTCAGTCGATGCACGGACGAGGCAAAGGTGGTGACTAAGATGCGCCCCTCAGCTTGAGAAAACACGCGATCAAGATTAGGATAGACCGATCGCTCCGAGGGGGTATAGCCAGGGACTTCAGCATTGGTAGAATCACTAATCAGGCAGAGTACCCCTTTTTCACCATATTCGGCCAGTCGTTGCAAGTCGAACTGTTCGCCATCAACGGGAGTATGGTCGATTTTGAAGTCGCCGGTATGGATGATGACACCGACTGGGGTATGAATCGCCACGGTGAAGCTATCCGCCATCGAGTGGGTATTGCGAATATATTCAACGACAAAATATTTACCAAAGCGGACGACATCCCGAGGAGAAACGGTTCTGAGTTCGGTGCGATCGCTGACCCCAGCTTCTTCTAACTTGCCTTCTAGCAAGCTCATTGCCAAGCGGGGACCATAAATCACCGGAATTTCAAACTGTTTTAAATGAAAGGCAATCCCGCCAATGTGGTCCTCATGACCGTGAGTAACCACCATCCCTTTGATTTTATCGCGATTTTCCCGGAGGTAGGTCATATCCGGCAGGACGATATTCACCCCATGCATCCCATCGGTGGGAAAAGCTAACCCGGCATCGAGGAGGATGATTTCGTCCTCAAACTCAAAGACACAAGTATTTTTGCCAATTTCATGCAACCCACCCAAGGGAATAATCTTGAGAGTGGGGGTCGATCTATTGGCTGTGGACCCATTTTTACTACTGATGGTTTTCTTTTCTTTCGCGAGTGTAATTGGACTGTTAGTCATTTTTCTGTGTTCTCTTTTATGGTTGATTGGTTATCGAGGGTTGGTCAGGTTGTGATGAAACAAAGAGGGGAATTTATAACCGATGAGCAAAAGCCCAACGGTGTTTTTTTGAGCTGGAGTTACAGCAAATTAAGCTGCTTCATCACGACTTCTAGTGCTTGTTTGACGTCCTCTGAGGCTTCGCACAGCGGGGGCCGAGTCGATCCGACATCCCACCCTTGAAGGGTTAAGGCACATTTGAGGGGAATAGGATTGGTGGTGGTAAATAGGGCTTTGAATAAGGGTAAAAGCTTGATGTGAAGCTGGGTTGCTTCTTGGGTTTTCCCGCTTTGGTAGGCTTGAATCATGGATTGGAGGGTTTCTCCAACCAGATGGGAAGCGACGCTAACCACTCCGGCAGCCCCGATCGCAAGTAGGGGTAAGGTTAAAGAATCATCACCCGAATAAATTTGAAAGTCTGGGGGAGTCAGACTTCTAACCAAGCTGGCTTGGTCTAAGCTGCCACTGGCTTCTTTAATCGCTGTGATGTTGGGAATCTCAGCTAGACGAGCAACCGTTTCCGGAAGCAGATTTTGGCCGGTGCGTCCGGGAATGTTATAGAGCATGATGGGCAAATCTGGGCAGCTTTGCGCGATCGCCTTAAAGTGCCGATATAACCCTTCTTGAGGGGGTTTGTTGTAATAAGGAACAACTTGCAGCGAGCCATCTAATCCTAGGGTAGCAGCTTTTTGAGTCGCTGCGATCGCCTCCCGGGTAGAATTCGATCCAGTACCCGCAATCACCTTGCCTCGACTCCCCACCGCCTTTTTCACCACCTGGAATAATTCATACTCCTCCTCCCAGGTTAGGGTCGGTGATTCACCCGTTGTGCCACAAACGAGTACCGCATCAGTCCCCTGTTCGACTAAATGAGCGGCCAGCTTTTCTGTAACATCATAGTTCACGCTACCGTCTGCATGAAACGGTGTAATCATTGCGGTGACAACTCGTCCGAAATTCACCACGCTCTCCTTAATTATTTATCGATTGTGTATTTAGGTTGTTGAGCAATCGGGTCGCGATCGCGCTGTTTGGAGGAGTCTTTCCCCAAAAGAGTGAAACTTCGACCCTAAGTCAAACTGGAAAATGTGAACGCTCACCGATGGAACTCCATTCAACCTCTGTCCTTCTGAATGCCGTTCCACCCGTATTGCGTCTTACCATCAGCGATCGCCCGTGAAGATGACCCGTTAACAGCCCAGACTCACCAAGGGGTAGCGACTGAGCCTCATTCCCGACTTTCAAGAAAAAAACTCCCTTCGGGCGATCGCCTCAGTCTAGGACTACCCCATCGAATGCAACATCCGTGCTAACCTCGAACCGTCACTCCGAGTCAGCTTGCCGATGACATTCATCCGGGCATTCTAAGCAGAGACTGCCGCTGCTGGTCGAATCCAATTTCGAGCCACCAACAATTCAGCAATTTGCACCGCATTTAACGCGGCCCCCTTGCGAATTTGATCGCCACTCAGCCAGAGTTCTAACCCATTCGGTCCCGAAATATCCTGGCGGATCCGACCTACCAACACTTCATCGCGCCCCGTCGCTTCCATTGGCATCGGGAAATAATTCGCCTGCCAGTCTTCCACTAACTTAACTCCAGGAGCAGCCGCTAAAATTTCCCGAGCCTTCACCACGCTAAAAGGCTGGGCAAATTCTAAATTCAAAGCCTCCGAATGCGCTCGCAGCACGGGTACTCGCACACAAGTCGGACTAATTCTAATGTCAGGATCCCCAAATATTTTGCGGGTTTCATTGACCATTTTCATTTCTTCCTCGCAATACCCTTGGTCGTTCAGGGCCGAATTATGGGGGAACAAATTAAACGCCAAAGGATAGGGGAAAATCTCCGTTTGCGGTGTCTGACCTTGCAAAATAGCCCGGGCTTGGTCTTTCATTTCTTCCATTGCCCGGGCACCGGCACCGCTGGCCGATTGGTACGTTGCTGCCACAATCCGCTGTACCGGCTGAACTTGATGCAAGGGCCATACCGCCACCGCCATTAAAATGGTCGTGCAATTGGGATTGGCAATAATGCCTTGATGGTGCGCGGCTGCCTCTGGGTTCACTTCCGGAACCACCAGAGGGACATTCGGATCCATGCGAAAGGCACTGGAGTTGTCCACCACCACCGCACCAGCAGCGATCGCTTTGGAAGCCCAAGCCTTAGAAGTGGAGCCACCGGCTGAAGCCAAGACCACATCCACATTCTTAAACGAACTTTCTTCGACCACTTCCACAGGAATTTCTTCCCCTCGGAAAGTCAAGGTTTTGCCTGCCGATCGCGGGGAAGCCAACAGCTTTAAATCGGACATTGGAAAGGAGCGAGAGTCCAATAACTCTAACAACTCAGTCCCCACGGCACCCGTTGCGCCGAGAATGGCTACTTTATAAGATTTCGACAAATGACAGTCCTCCAAACAGGTTGAGATATAAGTCTTGAGTAATAATAGATGCGATTCAAATACGTCTTAAATAGAGATTAGGTGTTTTCCTTACATCAGTTTTTAAAGGGCCTATGCAGTTAACCGCCTTGGGAAATTCATTGCCCTGTCTCGGTCTCCAGAGTCCGACCCAGCATGGATGACGGTTCTCAAACTCCTACTTTATCTTGAACAGATGAGATAGTTTATTTAAGGATAACAATGTATTTATTGCAGATTGGAAACGAAAAGTCAATCAAGAATAGCCTTCAGTGAAAGAACAGTTATCTTATTATACTCATGATTGGCTGAAAATTTTTGAGATTCCTGCGCGATCGCACCCAGAACCCCTCTTCGGGAGCTTAGGGGCGGGTCCCTGGCGAAGGTTCAACACCAATCCGAGGGGAGCATTCTAGGCAGGGACGTCCCTTTCATCCCATCCAACCCACCCTCTTCAAAATATCAAGGGACTCAATTCCTAGACTCTGGGGCCAGGGTGGGTATCCCTTCAAAACAGCGATCGCCTGAAAAAAATTACGCCGTCACTTTTTTTGGTAAAATTTTAGATTCTCCCTAAAATAGCTGCCTAGACCGATGTCAAAGGGGGAACATTTCCTAGACCCGGGGTTTTTTATGCCAAGGCGATCGACCTTAACGCCCTGGATCGGCTAGGATCTATAGTTGCAGCAAAGATAGCCTTGGGCTTGACCGAGTTGCCCGATCCTGAGCGCGATGGCCGCACGACTTACCCCCTGGTCAGTGGGCCTACCTTGGGCCAAGGTCCAGTCATCAGACCAGGAGGAATTCCCTTCTGCTCAACGGAATCAGGACGGTAAACCGCCCAAAAATCAATCGAGAATTAACAGAATTTGTCGAAGAGAACGCCGATGAAAGTTACCCAGGAAAAGCTTCCCGCCAGCAAACTTGGTCTGGAAATTGAAGTGACCCCCGATATGTCTCAGAAAGCCTACGAACAGGTGATTCAGCAATTTAGCCGTCAGGCTAGCATTCCTGGGTTTCGGAAAGGAAAAGTACCGCGCTCAGTGTTGGTACAGCGCATGGGAACTTCCCGGATCAAAGCCGCAGCAGTCGAGGATTTAATTCAAAATTGTCTGGAAAAAGTCGTCAAGGATGAAGAGATTCCGGCCTTGGGAAATTTTCAATTAATCTCCTCTTTTGATGAATTAGTCACCCAGTACGAACCGGGAGAACCCTTGGTTTTTTCAGTGTCCGTTGATGTTCCACCGGAAGTCACTTTAAGCGATTACACCGGACTATCAATTAGAGCTGAAGAAATCAAATATGATCCGGCAGAGGTTGATCAGTTTTTAGAGGAACGTCGCAAAGAGCAGGCGACCTTAATTCCTGTCGAGGAAAGAGCCGCCCAAGCTGACGATGTTGCCATTGTCGATTATGTCGGAAAAATTATCAACGAAGCCGGTGGAGAACCGCAACCCCTACCCGGTGGAGAAGCCGAAAACTTTCAAATTGAACTCAGTGAAGGCCGGTTTATCAAGGGTTTTGTTGAGGGAATTATTGGGTTGAAAGCCGGGGAAACCAAAGAATTAAACGTTCCGTTTCCCGAAGATTATCCCAACGAGGATTTAGCTGGCAAGGAAGCGATTTTTACGATTACGGTGAAAGAACTCAAAGAAAAAGAGTTACCGGAATTAGATGATGATTTCGCCCAAGCGGTGAGCGAGTATCAAACCTTGGCAGAACTGCGCGAGTCCTTGGAGAAGCAGTATCAGGAGAAAGCCGATCGCGAAACCAAAGCGAATAAACATGAAGCCTTGGTCAATGCGATCGAAAAAATTGTGGAAGTAGAAATTCCAGAAACTTTAATTGATCGCGAGTTGGATAATATCTTGCAACAATCCATGATGCAGCTTGCCAATTATGGAATTGATGTCAAGAAATTGTACACCAAGGACACCGTAGCGGCCCTGCGCAAGCAGTCTCAACCCGAGGCGATCGAAAACTTGCGGAAATCCTTTGCTTTGAAAGAAGTGGCTGCTCGCGAGTCCCTCTCCGTCACCGCAGAGGAAGTCGATGCGCGGATTGAGGAACTCAAGGACCGCTTACCCCCCGATGTCGATCGCGATCGCTTGAAATCGGCCCTTGAATCAGAAATGCTCAAGGAAAAAGCCCTCGACTGGCTGGAAGAACGCGCTAATATTGAGCTATTACCAGCGGGAACCCTAGAGGCCGAAGCCGCCGCCGCAGAAGCAGCCAAAGCAGCAGAAACCGAACTTGCCCAAGGGGAAGAAAGTGCCGGGGACGTCGTTCAAGTCGAAGCAACCGACGCCCCCGAATAAACCCATCTGAGCCAGGGTCCGAGAAGAGACCCCAAAGGCGATCGCCTGCCGCAAGTACCGGGAACCCCAAGAAATCTCCAGAGCAATAGCCATCTGAATTCTAAAGAAAAATCCAATTTGTGCATTTTTCTCGAAATTTCTGCCCGTCCTCGGTGCGCTGCGGCATAATATAGACAGAGCAAAGACTATAATGGCGTAAAAACCAAAAAAAAATTTGCTTGATATCTACTCCCTCGAAAAGCTGACCCTGGCATGAACTCAGATCGGATGTTTATATCTCAAACTCCTTATTATCCAATCTCCGGCTCCCAGAGCCTAGAGATTGCCTCCACCAGCCAGAACGTGATCCCAATGGTGGTGGAACAATCCGGGATGGGGGAACGCGGGTTTGACCTTTATTCGCGCTTACTCCGGGAAAGAATCGTGTTTCTGGGGACCCCAGTTGATGACAACGTTGCTGACTTAATCGTGGCGCAGATGCTCTTTTTAGATGCAGAAGACCCGGAAAAGGATATTCAGCTTTATATCAACTCCCCCGGTGGCTCAGTCACTGCAGGAATGGCGATTTACGATACCATGCAACAGATTCGCCCGGATGTGGCGACCATCTGTTATGGTTTGGCTGCCAGTATGGGAGCCTTTTTGCTCACCGCAGGCACCAAAGGCAAACGGATGTCCCTGCCTTCTTCCCGGATTATGATTCATCAACCTCTCGGTGGCGCTCAGGGACAAGCGGTTGATATTGAGATCCAAGCCAAGGAAATTCTTTATCATAAACGTCAGTTAAATGAACTGCTGGCTTTTCATACCGGACAACCCCTAGAGCGAATTGAAGCCGACACCGATCGCGATTTCTTTATGTCGGCAGAAGAGTCCAGAGCTTATGGTCTAATTGACCAGGTTATTACCAAGCAGGGTCTTCCGAAATCGGGAGAGGCTGTTACCGCACAAAAGTAAGAGGCCGTCTATGTCTAAGTACGACTCCCATCTAAAATGTTCCTTTTGTGGCAAATCTCAGGAGCAAGTACGCAAATTAATCGCAGGTCCGGGAGTCTATATTTGCGATGAATGCGTAGACCTGTGCAATGAAATTTTAGATGAGGAGCTATTTGACTCCAATGCCGCAGCACCTCAACCCGTACCCCGGACGGAACAACCCCAAAAGCGGCGCACTAAAGCCGCCATCTCGCTGAATCAAATGCCTAAACCGCGCGAGATCAAAAAACATCTCGATGAACACGTCATTGGTCAAGATGAAGCCAAAAAAGTGCTCTCTGTCGCGGTTTATAACCATTACAAGCGCCTAAGCTACACCCAAGCTAAGGCCAGCGGGAAAATTGGGAGTGAGGATCTAGTCGAGCTCCAAAAGTCTAACATTCTGCTCATTGGCCCTACGGGTTGTGGGAAGACCTTGTTGGCTCAAACCTTAGCAGATGTTCTGGAGGTTCCTTTTGCGGTTGCTGATGCGACCACCCTCACGGAAGCGGGGTATGTCGGTGAAGATGTGGAAAATATCTTGTTGCGATTGCTCCAAGTCGCTGATCTCGACGTAGAAGAAGCCCAACGCGGCATCATCTATATCGATGAAATTGACAAAATTGCCCGCAAGAGTGAAAACCCATCGATTACCCGAGATGTTTCTGGTGAAGGGGTCCAACAAGCTCTGCTGAAGATGCTAGAAGGAACCGTCGCTAATGTCCCCCCGCAAGGAGGACGCAAACACCCCTATCAAGATTGCATCCAGATTGACACGAGCAATATTCTGTTTATCTGTGGTGGAGCCTTTGTGGGTCTGGAAAAGGTGGTTGAACAGCGTACGGGTAAAAAGTCAATGGGCTTTATTCAACCCGGAGATGCTCAATCTAAGGAAAAACGCACCGCTGATATTCTCAAGAATTTACAGCCGGATGATTTGGTGAAATTTGGGATGATTCCTGAATTCATCGGTCGGATTCCGGTCCTGGCTGTGGTGGACCCCCTCGATGAAGATGCCCTCACGGAAATCTTGACCGAACCCAAAAACGCCCTAGTGAAGCAGTATCAAAAATTACTGCGGATGGATAACGTGAGTCTGGAGTTCAAACCCGATGCCATTCGGGCGATCGCCCAGGAAGCGTACCGGCGCAAAACAGGGGCCAGAGCACTGCGCGGAATTGTTGAGGAATTAATGCTCGATGTGATGTACGAGTTGCCATCCCGCAAGGATGTGACTCGCTGCACCATTACCCGAGAGATGGTCGAGAAGCGCTCAACAGCAGAACTGATTGTCCATCCTTCCTCCTTACCGAAACCAGAATCTGCTTAACACCGGGCTCAATTGAAGATCGGGGGTGAAGAATGAACCGTGGTGAATTTTCGGATGGGGCCATTCAAACTTTACCCTTGACCCTTCAGATGCGCTCATTTCATCATCAATAACTTTACCAGGATGCCCTACATTGAAGTTCGCGGGGTCGAACACTATTACGAGTGGGTCGGCACCCCAGTTCCGACAGGAAAAAAGCCAGTTTTGGTGTTTCTTCATGGCTGGGCGGGTTCGGCTCGATACTGGGAAAGTACCGCATCTGCCCTAGCCGATCGCTTTGATTGTTTGCTATATGATATGCGCGGCTTTGGGCGATCGCGCTTACCCCAAGAACCCCTCGCCTTAGACTACGAATTAGAAACCTACGCCGATGATTTGGCGTTATTTTTAGATGCATTAGGGTTGGAACGGGTCTATCTGAATGCACATTCGATGGGCGCTTCCGTAGCAACTCTGTTTCTCAACCGCTATGGCGATCGCGTCATCAAAGCAGTCCTCACCTGTAGCGGCGTCTTTGAATATGACGAAAAAGCCTTCACCGCTTTCCATACCTGGGGAGGTCAAGTGGTCAAATATCGACCCTCTTGGCTGGCAAAAATCCCTTTGATGGATCAGGTGTTCATGGCAAGATTTTTATATCGCTCCATCCCCCCTGCTGCGAGACGGGCCTTTTTAGAAGATTATCTGATGGCCGACTATGGGGCCGCCCTCAATACAATTTTTACCTCCGTCAGCAAGAAAGCAACGGAAGTCATGCCGGTGGAATTTGCTCAATTGCAAGTGCCGGTTTTGTTGATTGCGGGAGAATACGATAAAATTATTCCCGCTCACATGGGACAGCACGCGGCCTCCTTAAATCAGCAGTTCGTCCAGTTTGTCCAAATGGCAAATACCGCCCATTTTCCCATGTTAGAAGATGCGTCAACCTATTTGGAACTGGTCAGAGAGTTTTTGGAAACTGGCCCTGCCTTAGCTGAAGTTTAGGGGTTTCTTGTCCCCATAGCTAAAGAAACTCAGTTTGTTTTATTGATGTGATGGGACAAGGCAAAAATTATCGCAGAAACCCGGTTTCTTGTTCCGGTAGCTAGAGAAACCGGGTTTCTTCATGAATTTATGGGATGAGACCAAAGTTATCACAGAAACCCAGTTTCTGATACCTTAAAGTAGAAAAATTGGGCTTTAGGGTTTTTAGAATTCCAGGGAGAATCAGGCTAAATTTACTTTATT
>CBFGOM010000056.1:0-31943 GCA_965650385.1 uncultured Oscillatoriaceae bacterium | reverse complement strand
AGATCCCCGCAGTCATCATCATTGGAGGATTCGGAATCCAGACCGCCTAAGTCCATATCCCCAAAGTCATCATCACTGGAGGATTCGGAAGAGAGATCACTTAAATTGAGATCTTCTGCGATCGTCATCGTCACTTCTGTGACTTCTATCTCGACTTGCTGGGAGAGGGTCTCGCCAAAGCCTGATAAATCATCAGATTCCAGATCAGAGGATTCCATGTCCCCAAGGGGATCTAAAGACTGTTCTTCTGCGATCGCCTCATCACCAAACACTGACGCCGCCACAGAAAGAGCAGGATCGTCATAGTCGCGATCGCTCGTGGGCGCTTGAGTCTGTGCTGGTACTGGAGACTGTTCCACCGCCGCCGCATGGGCAACGGCTGCCTCTGGAGACGTGACAAATGGCGGGGGGGCCGGAGGAGTCGGAGGAACCACCGGGGGAGCTTTGTGACCGCTTGTGGGTGCTGGTGCAGGGGTTGTGTGACCTCTACCCAAGGCGATATCCGGGTCAAAATTGAGACCAAGGACCTCAATCAAAGTCTCTGGATCGGGATTAAGCTGCGAAAAAGGCAACATCAGTTGCGCTAACTTCGGTTCTAAAGCATTCATCACGCCCAGAATGAAGTAAGAGGGTGGCCGTTTGCCGCCATCGGGAGTGTTCACCGCTGCCAACTTTGTATGCAGGTGGAGCCAGTCACGGTTGTCTTCAAAATATTTCAACCACTGATTCTTTAAAGTGGTAGAGAATTCTTCAAAAAATGCCATAACGCCTATCCCTCTAGGTTGCTGAAAACAAGTAGGTTGTATTCTTTATAGATCTATTGTCTCGTACTGAATCATACCCACTTTCTCAACACCCCCTCCATTCTCGTCATGATTCGTGCAGATTTCTAAACCATCATCAGGTCGAGTTCGCCTTCGGGACTATGGGTAGGAGCCTTGACGGGATTGAGGTAGAAGTCAGACAGTAAGGTGAATAGCTCGCGATCGGGGGTATCATTCGGGACGACACCTTCGGGAGACGAGAGCAACTGGTCCGCAATATTGAGGTAATAGTCACAGACATAGTTCAGGGAAGGGTCACTCTCAGCCATCTCAAACAAGGTTTTGCCTTTCACCCGCGATACGCGAATGTCTTCAATCAGGGGCAAAATTTCTAAAACCGGCATGGGAACGGTATCGATGTATTTATCAATCAGGTCCCGCTTCGAGGTCCGGTTACCGATTAACCCAGCCAGACGCAAGGAATGGGTGCGAGCTTTTTCGCGAACGGATGCCGCAATTCGGTTCGCAGCAAATAAGGCATCAAAGCCATTATCAGTCACGATTACGCAGTAGTCGGCATAGTTGAGCGGGGCGGCAAATCCACCACAAACCACGTCCCCGAGCACGTCAAACAGAATCACATCATATTCGTCAAAGGCGTTAAGTTCTTTGAGCAGTTTGACGGTTTCTCCGACGACATAGCCACCGCAACCGGCCCCAGCAGGAGGGCCACCGGCTTCTACACAGTCCACACCGCCATAGCCTTTGTAGATGACATCTTCCGGCCAAACGTCTTCGTAATGGAAGTCTTTTTCTTGCAGGGTATCAATGATGGTGGGAATCAGATACCCAGTCAGGGTAAAGGTGCTGTCATGTTTCGGGTCACAGCCAATTTGTAGAACTTTTTTACCGCGCTTGGCGAGGGCCACGGAGATATTGCAGCTTGTCGTAGATTTACCGATACCACCTTTTCCGTAAACTGCGAGTTTCACGCTTGGGTTCTCCTTAAATGTTTGTGTCTTATTCTGCTTGGGCCTTCTTTCCGGTTGGATCCGATAAGTCGGCTCTCTAATGGGTTTTTTCCCGGTTGATGGCAATTATTGTTCACTGCCACCGCAAAGGTAAAGGGGGTGAAAGAATCAATCGGTCTGTTAACAGAAGCTATCGAACTTTAAAACAATTATTTTCAGGTTTAATCGCTCCTGATTTCCTCTCAAGTTTATAAATTGCTTTAAATCACTTTTTATAGTGACTAAGGTATAAAAACAGTAACAATAACAAAAATGAGTATATCGGCTTAGGATTATTCCTGGGGATAATTTTACGCAGTGGGGAGCGAGAGTGGGCTAAGGTTTCACGATGGAACCGAGGGATCGCACTCTCTAAGGCAGGATTAAAAGGGGGGAGAATGGGCTGGATCCAGGTTTAATTCCTGGACCGATCGCCCTCTGGAAGATTTGTGTTAATAATTGTGAATCTTTCCCTGGGCGATCGCTTTTGGGAAGCTTAAGCAACACCGACACCGGACCGGGTTAAAACCCTCCACCGGGTCAAGATGATAAATTTGATGACGAAAAATCCAAGTAGGGGCGCAAGCGTTGCGCCCCTACAAAAACTTGACCGGACTTAGAGTATTGGCAATGCAAGACCCCTCTACAGCTTGAAGAACCAGCGACGACGGTAGAGGCCCCAGAGAATCCAAGTCCAAAAGAGCAGGGTTACCAAGGCGATCGCAAAGGACCCGTGGAGTTCGCCCAAAATTGGGACAAACCCATTGCGATACATCCAGGTATAGAGACTGGGGGCATCGGTGGCGGTACTGACGGGGGTAAAGAGCAAAATTCGGGCGAGAAACCCCGAGGCAACGAACACAAAAATGGCATTGAGTCCCATCACCTTAAAGGGAAAAGCCCAGCTTCGCCATTGCCGGACTTCCACCATCTCGTAACAAGCGGCCAATAATAAAAGGGACCAACCGGCACTTAACATCACATAGGAACTGGTCCAGAGTTGTTTGTTGATGGGGAAAACTAGGCCCCAGAGTGCGCCGGTGACCAGGGTAGCAAGGGCAATTCCGGCCATTTGCAGACTGGTGAGGGAGGTGACGGGTTGTTTCTGCAACCAATCCCCGATAAAAAAGCCTAGGAGAAGGGTGACGACAGAGGGGAGGGTACTGAGCAATCCTTCGGGTTCAAAGCTGCCATCGCCCAAAATATGAGGGGGTGTCAAAATCAGGCGATCAAGATAAGCGACGACGGTCCCCGCACCTTTGGGGGATAAATCCCCGGGACCGTAACCGGGAACAGGAATCAAAGTGAGTGCAACCCAATATCCGAGAAGAATGGCAAGGCAGAGGAATGCCAAACGACGACGGGAGAGGTTGAGGATGGCAGTCGCCCCCAAGAAATAAGCCAAACTAATCCGCTGCAACACGCCCATAATTCGCAGGGTCCCAAAATCCAGGGGTTGACCCTGAAGTAAGGTTTTTAAAATCAGGGTCGATCCGTTCAACAATAAGCCTAAACCGAAGAGAATCGCCGCGCGACGGAGGATTTTGGCGTAAACGGAAGTAGGGGGGGAATCGGGGGAATCGGTATATTTGGCAAAGGAAAAAGCCATTGCCACCCCAGAGATGAACAGGAATGCTGGGAAAATCAGGTCTGTGGGGGTGAACCCATGCCAGGGTGCATGGAGAAGCGGGGGATAAACCTGCTGCCAGCTACCGGGGTTGTTGACGAGAATCATACTGGCGATCGCCATGCCGCGAAACACATCCAACGAAGTCAGGCGCATAAAATTAGGCAAGTTTTCAACCGAGGGATTTTGATGAGGGTTATTGCGTTCCAGGAGTGGAGATCCCCCCAACCCCCATTAAGAAGGGGGGCTTTTTTAATTTCTGCAAGAAGGTTGTTGAAAAAAGCAAAGGATAATTCTATCCTTTGGGTTTATAATAATAGTTATTCAACACAATTAGAATCAGAAAAAAGGAATTAATATGGCAAGTTCAATGAAGAGTGATGAAGACTTTATGAGACTGGCGATCGCCAAAGCAATCGAAGGAGTCAATAAAGGGGAATCTCCCTTCGGCGCTTGTATCGTTAAAGATGGGGAAGTAGTGAGCTGTGAGCATAATATCTGCACCAGTAGCGTGGATGTTACTGCCCATGCGGAAGTTCATGCCATTCGGGCTGCGTCTAAAAAATTAAATACTCTGGACTTATCCGGTTGTGTGATTTATAGCACTTGTGAACCTTGTCCGATGTGTTTTACGGCGGCTTATTGGGCCAAGCTGGATAAAATTGTATTTGGAACTCGGATAGCGGATGCTTGTGCGATCGGGTTTACTCAACTCAATCTCTCCTGTCAAGAATTGAAGCAGTTTGGAAGTGATGTAGAATTAGTGGAAGATTTTTTAAAAGAAGAAAGTTTAGACGTATTTCGACATTGGATCCGGCTGAATTCCTAATCTGAATTGCAGGGAAAACTTTCCTTCTCTCCCTGGCGGGGAAGAAACTTATAAAAATAGCTGTCCCTGTTCATCTATTTTGTGGGAAAGAGAACAGGGACAGCGCGATCGCCGGTTTAATGGGTTATCCTCGGACATAGCCACATCTTAGGCCACAACAGAGGCTTGAGGACGGGCAAAAATCATCCGACCGGCAGCGGTTTGTAACGAAGAAGTGACGACGACTCGCAACTGATCCCCGATATGTTTGCGGCCTTCTTCAACCACTACCATTGTGCCATCGTCTAAATATCCCACCCCTTGAGCCTCTTCCTTCCCTTCTTTGAGAATTTTCAGGTCGAGACTGTCTCCGGGGAGATACACCGGACGCACCGCTTGGGTCAAGTCGTTGATATTCAGAACTAACACCTTTTGCACCGTGGCGACTTTAGACAAGTTGTAGTCATTGGTCAGCAGGGTCGCATTAATTTCTTGGGCCAACCGGACTAATTTGGCATCCACGGTTTGCAGGTCCTCGTAGTCTGCGGGATGGATGACAATGCGTTCGGCATAAGTTTCCTTGATCCGATTCAGGACATCGAGTCCCCGACGACCCCGGACCCGCTTTTGGTCGTTGGAGGCATCGGCGACCATTTGTAATTCCTGCAAGACGAACTGGGGAACCAAGATTTGTCCTTCTAAAAACCCGGTGGCGAGGAGGGTCTCGACGCGACCATCGATAATGCAACTCGTGTCCAGCACTTTGGTTGCAGCGGGTTTGAGGGTCCCTTCCGCAACTAACATCGATTCCAGACTGCTGGGGTTAATTAGGCGGAGGAAGGCGCGACCATGTGCATCGGCGAGGGTGACGCCCAAAAAGGCAAACATCACGCTGCCGAGGATGGCGGCAAGGGGTTTGATGAATCCAAATTCCCGAGGAATGGGAAGCAAGAACACGGGGGCCAGCATTAAGTTCGCCACCAGGAGTCCCATGACAAGACCGATCGCCCGGGTAATCAGCATATCAATGGGCATTTGCCGAACTTGCTTTTCCATCCGGCGGTAGGTCGTTTGCACCGCGAGACCGACTGCCCCCCCAACCAGGGCGGCAAACCCGGTGGTGACCGATCGCAACCCATCGAGATTCGTCACATGGGCGATCGCTGAGGGGGGAAGTAGTTCTATGCTATAGAATCCGATCCCCGCCGCTGCTAGAATGAATGAGAGAATGATGATTGCATTAAGCATAATTGAGCCACTCAAAAGAGTTACGATTTCAACTCACGCTTGTCTATGCTGGGAAACCATTTTCAGGGCTGTTTTCCCGACATTTTTGGAAGACTGCTGATTGAGTTGATTGTAGAAAGACATCTTGATTATACTATTAAGTTTTCTGCTGTTCTATAGTTTGGACTCTCTCCATCTTAAGTCAGTCCGCAGAGGGATATGCAGTTTCAACCGGAATTTAAGGCATCCAGAGTGGCTATACCCGTGACTGAATCAATGATCTCCGAGATCCCCAGGTCTGCTTATCTGCATATTCCGTTTTGTCGTCGTCGCTGTTTTTATTGCGATTTTCCGGTGTCGGTGGTGGGCGATCGCAAGCAGGGGGAAGATTCAGGAACGATTGTGGAGTATGTGGATTGGCTAATTCGGGAAATTGAACACACTCCGGTTTGGGGTTCGCCCCTGTTCACTATTTTTTTTGGCGGGGGTACGCCATCCCTGTTATCGGTGTCCCAGGTGGGTCAAATTTTGGATCGTCTTGATCGCCGCTTTGGAATTGCTGCTGATGCAGAAATTTCGATGGAGATGGATCCGGGGACTTTTGATCGGGACCACCTCGCGGGATATTGTCATGTCGGAGTTAATCGAGTGAGTCTGGGAGTCCAGGCGTTTCAGGATGAGTTGTTAGCAGACTGTGGGCGATCGCACCGGATGAGAGATATTTTTACTGCCGTTGAGGTGATTGGCGAGGTGGGAATCGCGAATTTTAGTCTGGATTTGATTTCAGGATTGCCTCACCAAACCTTAGAACAGTGGCAAGACTCCCTGAATCAAGCAGTTTCCCTCAATCCTGCGCATATTTCTAGTTATGACTTAATTGTAGAAGCCGGGACAGCCTTTTCCCGGACCTATGAACCGGGGGTTTCTCCATTACCCACGGATGAACATAGCGCCCAAATGTATCGGATGGCGGTTGAAACCCTGACGGCGGCGGGGTATGAACATTATGAAGTCTCGAATTATGCGCAGTCGGGTTATCAGTGTCGGCATAATCGGGTCTATTGGGAAAATCGCCCTTGCTATGGATTTGGCATGGGGGCCGCTAGTTATGTAGGGGGCCAACGGTTCACCCGTCCCCGGACCCGGCGGGAATATTACGCTTGGGTGGAAGAGTGGCAAGGCAAAGGCGGGGTTTTGGCTATTCCTGAAACCCCTGGAGATGAGGTGTTGTTGGAAACTTTGATGCTGGGATTGCGGTTAGCGGAGGGGATTGATATTGCCCGATTTACCCAGCAGTTTGGGGGCGATCGCCTCCGTCAGCTTTGGCAGTGTCTCCTCCCCTATTATCGCCAAGGCTGGGTCCAAGTTCACTCCCCTTCGGAATTCCCAGATTTTGGCCCCATTCTGCCCCCCTCCGGTGCGATTCGACTCTCCGACCCCGAAGGATTTTTGTTTTCCAATACCATATTAGCCACCATTTTTGAAGCCCTAGAAAAATAAAAAGGCGGGGGCCATCTCAAATCTATTCCTTAAGACATACTCCTTTAGGAATAGGTAAAAATTGCATCCGTAATCCTACGGACACAAAATAGTCCAGGAGAAACCTAAATTAGATCCAATCTGGAGCAAGTCAGGGATTTTTCTTCCCTGGCTTCATATTACTTTTAAAAACTCTCCCTTCAAGTTCATAGAAACTTTATATAAAGCCGCAATTTTAGCTCGTAAATCATGCACAATCCTCTACCAAAAGATAGAGAGACAATTCAGAATTAACGTGCAAATAATATACTTAAAAGGATAGGGCAAATCACGGGGTGAGACACTAAAGCCAGTGTCATGACGCCGGGTCGAGTTGCACCGATACTTTGTTAGTGAGTTCGTTCGGTACACAAGTCGGGTTGTAATTGGCGATCGCTTTTGCAGCTAAAGGGTTTAGGGAAATCAGGGCATGAGGTTGAGTCCGCTCAACAGACTGTCATCTGCATCTAACAATAACACCTGGTTTCATAGAGCGACTGTAATCGATACCCGGATCTAATCATTTTAATCCAATTAAGGCACAAGGCCTGATTGATACCCGATTTAATTTAATTTAAATTTATAACCCAACAACTTATGAATCCGGTTGATTTAACAGTAGCAATTCCCACTTATAATGGTGAAACTCGTTTAAATGATGTTCTTGAACGCCTGCGATCGCAAGTGGGAACCGAAACCTTTTCCTGGGAAGTTATTGTAGTGGATAACAATAGCAGCGATCGCACCGCCGCAGTGGTTCGAGACTATCAGAAAACCTGGCCTTCAGCCTATCCTTTACGCTATTGCTTTGCCCCAGAACAGGGGGCAGCTTTTGCCCGACAACGGGCAGTAGAAAAAGCTCAGGGAGAGTTAATCGGCTTTTTGGATGATGACAACTTGCCAGAACCGGACTGGGTAGCTGCTGCCTATC
Source organism: uncultured Oscillatoriaceae bacterium (assembly GCA_965650385.1). Lineage (GTDB taxonomy): Bacteria > Cyanobacteriota > Cyanobacteriia > Cyanobacteriales > Laspinemataceae > Laspinema. Next base: position 24,058 of record CBFGOM010000056.1, on the reverse strand, counting down.
AGTTTGGTCAAACTCATCCAGAAGTTGGGGCATTTGGCAGCCAAATTCATGGGCTGTTTTATGAAAAGAAACCCGAAGAAAAACTTCCTGAAAATTTCAAAAGAATCGCTTGCTTTTTAGCCATTGTAGAACGGGGAAATAGCCCGAAGCGGTATGATCCACAACATAAAATCTTGCCTCCCGGGGCTGGATTAGTGGTTCGCAAACAAGTCTGGTTAGAATCCGTCCCCAAACGGTTAGTTTTAAATCACACCGGCAAAGAAGCGGGATTAGCCAGTGAAGATTTAGAAGTCTTGTTACATATTCAAAAAGCAGGGTGGGAGATTTGGTATAATCCAGCAATGGTGGTTTACCATAAAATCCCCAACAAACGCTTAGAACCAGACTATTTAAAACTGTTAGTCCGGTGTGTGGGATTGAGTCGTCATCGCCTGCGAATGATGACGCTGAAAAGTTGGCAAAGACCCTTAGCCTTTCCCGCTTATTTAGCCAATGATTTGCGCCGCTTGGTGTTACATGGAATCCGACATGGTATTGCCATTCAACAAGATATCGCAGCCACTTGTGAACGAGAGTTTTTGACCAGTACCTTAATCAGTCCGCTGTTTTTATTGAAACATCAAGGGGTTAAGTCAGTAGGAAAAAGTGGCGATCGCACTTCCCGGATGCCGGATCAAACCTCCCTAGAACAGTTGGCAGAAGCTTTTGAAGATGAACGATTTTGCCTGTATTCTCAAGGCGTTTACCCCCTGAATGGAACCGCAGGCGATCGCCCTCATACCGAGATTTTATTGCGGTTGGAAGATGCCGAGGGGAAACTGTTACGGCCAAATCAATTTATGCCCGTAGCAGAACAGTATAATTTGATGGGGACAATCGACCGCTGGACCATCCGCAAACTCTGCGCTCAAATTGCAGAAGCTGGAGATAATTTCCACCCGGGACTATATGAAATCAATTTATCAGAAACCAGCTTATGCGATCGCCACTTAATTGAGTTTCTGCTGGAAGAACTAGAGTTTTATAAAATTTCCCCGGAACTGTTTTGCTTCTGCCTTCCCGAGACCGTGGCGATCGGTCATTTACCCCGACTCAAAGAATTGACTGAACGCTTACAATCTCTGGGCTGCCAGTTAGCCTTAGATGAAGTGAGGGTTGCTCCATTTTCCGGGGATTATCTCCAATTCTTGCCGGTAAACTATCTAAAAATTAAAGGCAAGTTAATCGACTCTTTACAAAATAATTCTTGGGGTTTAAATGCAGTTAAAGGTATCAGTGAAGACATTCAAAACCCAAAAACAAAAACCATCGCTACTCATGTAGAAAGTCCTGCTCTTTTAGAAAAAATTCAACAAATTGGGTTTAATTACATTCAGGGATATGGAATAGAACATCCCCATCCCCTCTCCTTTGAATTGCCGATTTACAGTGATTGGGTGACCCACTTCCTAAAACCTGAACTCTCCGTTGAGAACAAGCCCTCTCAATCCCTTGTATCAAACTTATCCGAATTGTTATCTGAAACTTCCCGGGAAAGCCAATTAATTGCCTAATTTGTATTTGTAATCGCCTGAACTGCCATGAATGCAACCGCCTTTACCATAGCCATCCCCACCTATAATGGCGCAACCCGATTACCGCAACTCCTAGACTGCTTGCGATCGCAAATTCACACCGAACAGTTCACCTGGGAAATTGTTGTCATTGATAACAACAGTCAGGATAACACTGCTGAAGTCATTCGCCACTATCAAACCGATTGGCCCTCCGCCTATCCCTTACATTATTATTTTGAACCCGAACAAGGACTCGCTTTTGCCCGACAGCGGGCAATTGATGAAGCCAAAGGAACCTGGGTAGGATTTTTAGATGATGATAATTTACCTGCATCAGATTGGGTCGCAGAAGCCTACAGTTTTGCTCAAAGTTATCCGAAAGCTGGTGCATTTGGGGGGCAGATTCATGGTAGCTTTGAAACTCCACCCCCAGAAAATTTTCACCGTATTCAATCCTTTTTAGCCATTCGAGAACGCGGGTCAAAACCCCATTTATATAAACCGGATCAGTTAAGTTTACCTCCTGGGGCTGGTTTAGTTGTGCGTAAACAAGCTTGGACTGAAAACGTTCCCCGACGCTTACAATTAATTGGCCGCGTTAACGGTTCGACCTTAGCTGGGGAAGATTTTGAAACCTTACTTTATTTGCACCAAGGGGGATGGGAAATTTGGTACTGTCCGACCCTGCATAGCTATCATCAAATTTCCCCACAGCGATTAGAAAAAGCATCATTAATATCCCTGATTCGAGGCTGTGGATTATGCATTTGTCACCTGCGCCTGCTCAATGCCAGCCCGAGAGAAAAACCCATTGCGATCGCCCGGATCTTACTCGGCAATTTGCGCCGAATTGTGCGCCATCTAATCCACTATCGAGGGTTAGTCAAAACCGACCCGATTGCTGCTTGTGAATTAGAGTTTTTTTTAAGTAGTTTTCTGAGTCCATTTTACTACTTGCAAACCCAATTGACTCAAAAATGAGTTAATTCAAGAGAAAGAAAAATCCAGAGAATAAAAAAGCCAATTCATTAACAAATCAGGCAAAATTATCATGAAACATTCAGTCATTGCGATCGGTCTTGATGCAGCAGACCCAGACTTATTAGAAACCTGGATGGACCAGGGATATTTAAGCCATCTCAAACAGTTGAAAGAACGAGGGGCTTATGGTCGCTTGACCAACTTAGAATATTACAAAGCTGAAACGCCTTGGACCACCTTTTTAACCGGATGTTTACCGAATCAAACGGGATATTGGTCCCCGGTAAAATTTCATGAAGGCAGCTATAACGTTTCCGAAATAGGCGCGTATGATTTTCAGGAATATCCGCCTTTTTATGCCTTGGGAGACGAATATCGCATCAGCGTTTTCGATGTACCTCAATCTCGCTTGTGCGATCGCGTCAAGGGTCAGCAAGTTTTGGCTTGGGGTGCTCATTCGCCGCAAACCCCCAGTCTCTCTCACCCGCCGGAATTGCTCCATCAGCTTAACCAGGACTATGGGAAACATCCCGCCCTACATCGGGATCATGGGGATTGGTGGGACAGTGCATATTTGTCTCGGTTACAAAAAACCCTGCATCAAGGCATCGATCGCCGAGGCGCAATCATCCGGAATTTACTCCAACAAGAACGGTGGGATCTCTTGTTAACGGTATTTGGTGAGACCCATTCTGCCGGACATGACTTGTGGTATCTCAGTCAACCGGGCCACCCGCTTTATGAACACAACCTAGATACCGCCTCAGAAGACCCTATGTTGGCCGTCTTTGAAGCCGTCGATCGCACCCTAGGTACTCTGTTAGCTGAAGTACCCGAGGACAGCTATCTTGTGCTATTTTCCGCACATGGTAGCGGGAATAATACCACCGATGTTCCAAGTATGCTGTTTTTGCCTGAATTTTTATATCGCTTTAGTTTTCCCGGGAAAGTTGCGATCGCCTCTGGAAAACCTGGAACCGTACCCGAGGCGATCGTCAGCGAACCCAGACGGAAAACCTGGACCGGGGAAATTTGGGAACGTAAATATACCCCCAACCCCCTCAAACAATTCCTCCGGCAGGAACTCCCCAGTCAGTTCTACCCCCTGCTCGATCGCCTCCTAGGAACCTTTGGAGAAGCGCCATTAGGGTCACCAGACCAGTTACGCCAACAAGGAAATCCCCTATTCTGGCAACCTTCTACTTGGTATAGTCCGTTATGGCCTAAAATGAAAGCCTTTGCCCTCCCCAGTTATTCCGAAGGATACATCCGAATTAACCTAGCAGGTCGCGAACCCAGTGGCATTGTCTCACCCGAGGAGTATGACGCATTGTGCGAAGAGATTACCGCACAACTCTATGGGTGGACCAATGCGCGCACGGGAGGTCCCGTCGTCAAAAAAGTAATTCACACCCCTCCCACCTCTCGCACCCGTCCCGATGCCGATTTAATCGTCCTTTGGAACGACACCCCCGCCGATGTGATAGATTGTGGTCAATTCGGGCGTATTGGTCCCGTCCCCTATCGACGCACCGGCAGTCATCGCAACCGAGGATTTTTAAACATTACAGGGCCAGGAATTCGCCCGGGAACGCAACTGCGGGAGGGTCATGGAGTAGATTTAGCCCCGACTATTCTGCATCTGATGAATGCCCCGATTCCTGACTATTATGATGGCACTTCCTTAGTAGAAAAATCCGTTGTAATCGCTTAACTAGACCTAGTGAGCCTGTATCTACCCTGGGGGATCAACAAATTTTTCTCATCCGATAAAAATCCCCCTAGAGGATGAGACACCCCGGTTCAATTCGGCGGTACAAAAGAACAACGTAGGAAGAGGTAAATCTCACCTTATAAAGTAGACAACGGACTAGAAAGGAGGGGATAGCCTGCTGAAATTCACAAGCAACTCACATCACCGAGCAAGCATACAGGGAGAGATAAGAAAAGATGACCAGTCCAAATTATACGGTGCAGCTTCAAAATAAAAAAACTTTAAAATTTGCCCTCGGTTGGCGGTTCTTTCATTTGTTAGAAGAAATAGAAATGGCCTTGCTTCAATGGATCCCTTCATCCATCGGGTCCGGGTTGCGGGGCCTGTTTTATAAAACAATTTTCGGTAAATTGGGTAAAGGAGTTCGCATCAAAACAGGCGTAGAATTTTTCTGTGCTTATCGGGTGGAAATTGGTCAAAAAGTCTCCATTGAACGTGATGTGAGAATCCGGAGTATTGGACCCAAAGATAAAATTAAAATAGGGGATGGTGTTTCCTTTGATCGCGGAGTAGACATCAAAGCACATGGCAATCAAAACGGCATAGAAATCGGCGATCGCACCTATATTGGACCCTATACCTGCCTTTCCGGGGCCAAACTTAAAATTGGCAAAGACTGCTTAATCGCCTCCCATTCGAGCATTTACTCTAACAATCATATTTTTTCCAACGTCGGACAAAATATTAACCAACAAGGGAATAGTTATGAAGGGATCACTATAGAAGATAATTGCTGGTTAGGAACTGGTGTCAAAGTTATGGATGGCGTCACCATTGGCGAAGGCAGCATCATCGGCGCCGGTGCCATTGTAACTAAAAATATTCCCCCCTATTCCATTGCCGTAGGCGTTCCCGCAAAAGTCATTTCCTCCCGCCGAGAGGCAGCAGTTTGAAGGGAGATGGGGAGGATTGGGGAGATTACGCACGTGTCATGGATCTACCGTGACACGTGCGTTTTGCGGCTTTAGCGCTTAATTATAGAATAGGAGGCAAAGCCTCCAAGAATGCGTTACATTGCACAGCCATGTAACGAGGATTTCTTCCCAATCTCCCCCATCCTCCCAATCTCCCCCATCCTCCCCCTCCCCTCCCCTCACCCCATCACCAATGCGATCGCAGTACAATAGTCCTACCGGCATCCCTGCGAACACATTATGATGAGTAATCTTCCAGATTTTGGTGAGTACGGCTATCAGGTTATCCGAGAATTGGGTCACAACCGCGCTGGGGGTCGCGTGACTTACCTGGCGAGTCGGACACCAACCGCAGCACCCACTCCCGATATCCCTCCCGATCCGGCTGATTTAGTGGCGATTAAACAGTTTCAGTTTGCCAGTACCAGTTGTGATGCACAGTGGGCGGGTTACGAGGCATATCAGCGCGAAATTCAAGTGCTTCAGGGCCTAAATCATCCCGGAATCCCCCGCTATTTGGATTCGTTTGAGAGTGCTCGCGGATTCTGTATGGTTCAGGAGTACAAACCCGCAGAATCCCTGGCGCAACAGCGGACCTGGCACCCCCTCCAAGTCAAAGAAATTGCCGTAGCCCTATTATCGATTTTAGTTTACCTTCAAAATCGCCTCCCGGCAGTGATTCATCGGGATATTAAACCAGAGAATATTCTGGTGGATCAACAGATGAATGTCTACTTAGTCGATTTTGGATTTGCTCATCTTGGCGAGGGAGAAGTTGCAGTTAGTAGCATTATTAAAGGCACTCTGGGGTTTATGCCACCCGAGCAATTATTTAATCGGGAACTGACTCCGGCTTCGGATTTATATGGAGTGGGAGCGACTTTAATTTGTTTACTAACCGGGACAAAATCTTCGGATATTGGGGAATTAATTGACCCGAGTTATCGGATTCACTTTCGCAAACGGGTTCCTAAAATTAGCCTGAGTTGGATTCAATGGCTGGAAAAAATGGTGGAACCTAAGCCAAAAGACCGTTACCCCAATGCGGAAACTGCCCTAGAATTGTTAACGCCGATTGAGATTGGCCGCACGCCACAAGTGATTTCTAGTCATCAGTTAGTGCAGTTTCGCGCAACCAAGTTGGGAGAACCGATTACCCAAACCATTTCGATTAAAAATCCGGTTCCCGGAACCCTGTTAACGGGGCGATGGAAGGTTGCACCTTATCGCCGAGATGGCTATTTTACTAAAAATAATCATCCCTGGATTAAAATTTCCCCAACTCGGTTTAAGGGGAATCAAATTGAATGCACCATCACCGTGGATACTCGCAATTTGATGGCCGATCGCATTTATGACCGCGAATTATTATTACAGGCAAATTCAGACCAACAATTATATAGAGTCGCCCTTAAAGTTAAAACTGCGCCCGAACCTGTAGAAGAAATAAAATTACCCTATTCTATGCTGGGAATTTTGCTAGGGTTAGCCTTGAATACAGTTTGGACTCACCCCTTAAATATCGTTGGAAATTGGATCGGATGGTTTAGTGAGTCGGTTTGGGGCATTGTGGCATTCCTGTTTTTGTTTCCCTGGACTGTGCTTTCGACGATTCGGGCGATCGCCCAGAATCCGGGTCCGGCTGCTACAGGTGCGATCGCCGGGAGTATCAGTAGTGCGGTGATTGCTGCATTAAGTGCGATCGCCTTTGGCATCGGGTCCCTGCCCTGGACTCAAGCGGCACAAGAAGCAGCGATCGCGTCCTCCCTTCTGGGTGCGTTAATCGGTGCTTATGCTGGAATTGGCGCCGAGGAATTAATCAGCCGATTACGGGGGATGGGAACAGCCAGAGACTTCTCTCAAACCCTTGCTGGGGCGATCGCCGGGGGAATCTGTGGTGCATGGCCGATTGTGGATGCCAGCCGTTCCCTGTCTAATGGTTGGGCTTGGCTAGGATGGATGGGTTTAAGTATTTTAACAGCGATCGTGGCCGGTGCGGTTTTCGATGAAGTAGAACATGGAAAAATTTCCCCCTTGCCAGCGAAAGTCAAGCTCAAAATTAGCAATATTTCGACTTATTTTGCCGGGGGAATTGCGCTGCTGACGGTGGGATTAGGAATCAGCCTAGGGTTTGCTTTGAATGGGGGAATTTTCTCTCATTATTGGGTGAGTTTACTAATAGTTGGAACTTCGATTCCGTTAGGGAAAATGCTTTATCCCCATTGGGTGCGATCGCGCCAAGTGCGGGAGTATCATGAATCGAAAGCAAAACGGATTCAACCGTAGAGAGTTGAGGGGAATTTCTATGTGCGATGGGGAGTTTTGAGGGGCGATCCGTTAACTTTGGTGAGGATAATTGACAGTTTTTGGTTACCTTCAACCTGGGGACCCCACCCTAACCCTCCCCTTGCCAAGGGGAGGGGACCGGAGATAGTTTTTGGTTAACCTCAACGTGGGGACTCCAGCCTGGATTAGAAAGCCGGTTTCTCGCCCTCTAGCAACCTGTTACGGTAACAGATTAAAGGCTGGACAATGCTGAGGGCGAAAAATGCTAAAGTCCCGACGATCTAAGGTGAGGACGGTTTGCAGGTTCAACCGTTCCGCGATCTCCATGACACAAGCATCCACAAAATCAATCTGATTATCTTGATAGATTTCCAGAATATCGGCAACCCGTTGAGCATCTGGGAGAGTCAGGGAAATAACTTTAAATCAGCTTTTCTCAAGCGATCGCAAAAATTGAACCACTGTAGAAATCCCTGCATCTCGTCCCAACAGATAGGCAATTTCCGTCAGTGCAGGTTGGGGTAGAGCAATAGTTTTTTGTTCTTGGTAAATGGAAACAACCGCTGCATGATAACGATCCTTACGGTTGAGTAAGGCAACAACAAATCCCGTGTCAGCGATCGCCCCTATTTTTTCCAAGATAAACCCGACGAGTCTTGAATTTCTGCGGTGAGGATTGCTTCAGCTTCGGTGCTGAGTTCTGAACTCCCATCATATAGCCCATCCAAGAACGGGTCAGCAGTGGCGGAGGATGCAGAAAGAGTGTTAGGGGCTAAATTTGCTTGTAAATACTGGGCGATCGCCTCATCGAGTAGACTCTCTAAACTTTTCTGTTCCAGTATCGCTACCTGCACCAGTTGGGTCAAGGTTTGGGGGTCAGGTTTCCAATTCAGGGTAATTTCTAGCATGGTTTTATCCTGCAACTCATCATAGTTTATCAAATCGTCCCAGAAACTTTGAACCCAGAAACCGGGTTTCTGCCATAACTTCTGCCTTCTCGGGATCGGGATTAGGGCTGGTTGCAGTTTTGATGGGGAGGGGGCTTTGTCTAATCGCCCTGATGGATTTACAATTTTAGAACCACAAGAATAGCGGAAGCACCTGTGATTCCGATTTCTGGGAGTTGCCGGGACAATTCCGGCAGTGAATCCACAAGTTGGCTGTCACTCACCGTCATCAATCCTGCAATCCCATCATTCTCTAGGAGGAGTGTCAATGTCTAAAAAGTTAACAGAAATTCTCGGCCCGGATGGTGAAAAAATCTATATTCAATATGACGATGAAGATACGGACGAACTGCAAGCGGTCAGTTATGTTGATGATATTAAAGAAAGAACAGAAAAGTTAAAAACGGCGATGGTGAGTACGATTCAAGGTTATTCCCAGATTGTACTTGATGCGGTTAAACAAGGCATGAGTCACCCGACACCGAATAAAGTTACCTTGGAATTTGGGTTGCAGGCGGGTGGGGAAACGGGAGTCCCCTTTGTGACGAAGGGATCGGCCCAGGCAAATATCAAAGTTACCATTGAGTGGGAACTCAACGGGAGCAAAACACCGTAAATCTGAGTGCGAGGGATGGGGATGAACGGGTGTGGAATTGATGAAATTCGCTCATCGATGGTGAAAGTCTTTGATAGGGAAAAACAGACTCTTGTGGGGTCCGGATTTATGATTCGGGCTGATGGCTATTTCATCACCTGTCACCATGTTATCTATCTTTTAAACATTCTAGAAGTCGAATATCAGGACAAGAAATATCCGGCGCAGTGGTGTGGGGAATTGTCGAATCCGGAGGTAGATATTGCGATTCTCAAAATCGAGGTGGAAAATGCCCAAGCGGTGACGCTCATCAATCCGGCTAATTTATCAACGGGGGTGACGGTTTATGGATTTCCGACATCCCAACAGCGATACTTTCGAGACGGGTTTGATGTTTCAGCCTCGAATATCTGGCACAGTGCGCCGGTGAATACAGTTTCTACCTATCCCAATCCCACTCTCAAGCTGGATTGTAACAATCGTTGGAATGTTCTCCCTCAAGGGGAATCGAGTTTTTTATCCTATCGACTGAATGCCAAAGTAGACGCGGGAACCAGTGGGGGTCCGGTTTTTTCTGCGGAATTGGGTGGCGTGGTGGGGGTGATTCAGTGTAAAAGTAGTAAGCGCGATGAAAGTCATGTGATTCGCTGGGATAATATTACGGCCCAATTAGAGGCCCTGGGATTAGAACCTCGTCACAATACGATTCGTCGGTTTCTGGAGGCGATCGAAACTCAATTCCAGGAGATGCGGGTGTTTCACACTCAGCAACCGATTGTTTTAAAAGACCAATATATCCCGATTGAAGTCACCCTGGAACGACGATATCGCCATCAGGTGGAAACGACTTGGGGATATGCGGAATCTGAGGAGGAACAGAAACGCGCCTATGCTCTCAAAGGCATGGAGGAAGAATTACGGCGAGAGCAAGTGCCTTGGGAAGAGGCGAAAACGGAACATCAGCGGATGATAGTTTTGGCCGATCCGGGGATGGGAAAATCGACGTTGTTGAAAATGGAAGCGTTCTCCCAAGCGCGACAGGAACGGCAGAAACTCGGCGAAACCCAGGCGATTGATCGGGTAGTGTTTCCCCTATTTTTACGCTTGTCGGAATTGCAGGAAATTAATGCAGAAATCATTGAGGCGATTCCCCAGTTAATTCAGCGAGACTATCCCAAACACTGGCGAGAGATTGAACCCTTTTTGCGGAAAAAGTTGGAGTTGGGTCAGTGTTTGTTGCTATTAGATGCCTTGGATGAAGTGCCAAAGGAGGCTCGAAATCCCTTGCGGGATAAGTTAGACCGCTTTGCTCGGTCCTATCCCTGTCCCCTGATTGTCACCTCCCGGATTGTTGGATATGGCGGGGGGTTTGTGGCGGATGCCAAAGAGGTGGAAATCGTCCCGTTTAATCCAGAGCAATTGCAACGGTATATTACAACCTGGTTTGTCAATGCAGCGGAATCTATTCAGGATGAAACGGTTTCCGCCAACCGTTTGATTGAAGAGTTGCAGCGCAGACCGCAAATTCAGGGGTTAGCCCAAAATCCGCTGTTGTTGTCGTTGATTTGCAGTCTCTATCAAGTCAAAGAACTAACTCTCCCGACGCGGCGCGTTCAATTGTATCAAAAAGCCGTGGAATATATGCTCAAGCAATGGCGGAGTCACAACCGAGAGCAACAATCCGAGGGAAGGATTCTGGCAAAAATTCGGTGTTTAGAAACCTTAGCCTATGGGTTTAGCTGCCAAGGGCAAGAGATTTTTAGTGCCTATGAACTGGAGGAGGCGATCGAGCAAGGGAAGAACGCTGTCAGGGATTTCCAAAATTATCCGACCGAGAAATTAATGGCGGAACTGTCTGAGGAAGATGGCATCATCCAAAAGTTAACCCGTGAGGGCAAAAACTATTTGTTTCTACATCGGACGTTTCAGGAGTATTTCACCGCTGCCTATTTAAACCGACTGATGGCAAGAGATCCACAGCAGGGAATGGTGTTAGTCAGAAAGTATTTGTGGGACTATGACTGGCACGAAACCTTAACCTTGCTGGCGGGATTGCTCAAAAATCCGATTCCACTTTTGGAAGGGATAACGAAGGAAAAGGATGATATTTTTGGGAGTCTGCTGCTGTTAGCCAGTCGATGTTTGGCGGAATGCCAGAACCTTTCTCATCCAGTGAATGAAGCCATCTGCGATCGGCTTTATCAACTGTGGCATCGTTATCCCAGTCTAAATTTTATCTCCTCGACCGTGGTTACACTGGGCCAAAATAATTTGCAGATGTCCCAGAAGTTGCAAAATGCCGCCCTGGGCGACTCCAACTCGGATGTCAGATGGAATGCAGCAGTGGCGTTGGGCAAGATTGGCACCCCAGAAGCCGTACCCGCTTTAATTGCCGCCTTGGGCAACTCCGACTCGTCTGTCAGATGGAAAGCAGCAGAGGCGTTGGAGGAGATTGGTACTCCAGAAGCCGTAGCCGCTTTAATTGCCGCCCTAGGCGACTCCGACTCGTCTGTCAGATGGAAAGCAGCAGAGGCGTTGGGGAAGATTGGCACATTAGACACTTTAAAACAAATTATCAGTTCTCCCCTTATCGACGTTTATCAGTCGGAGATATTTGAGTTAGTTAGGATGCTTGCTATTCGATATTACAAGGAAAAAGTACCATTTATTCCCCTGTATCCGCAGGTAATCGAGTTGGAAAAATCAAAGGAGCGTTAAAATACAATTGCTTCAAGAATTGAGAGACTTTTGCAGAATTTTACGGTTAGATGATGGGGTTTTACTATGAGTATCATATAGGTTCATCTTTTCCTCTGGAGGCTCTGCCTCCACTTCCCAAGCAAGGGCTAATCGCTGCCTATTTTACCTGTTACCAATTCAACTCATCACCATAGGGACAGGCGGCAGAGCCGCTAAGAGTGCATGACGCGGCAGAGCCACGTCACAAGGTATCAAAAATCCATTTTATCTCTTAGCCTGCGAAGGCAGGCTTCGTCCGTGTAGCCCTAGGCTTTAGCCTGCGGGATTTTTCCCAAATCCCTCAAAATTCATGATTTTCTTCTTCCTCAAAATCCTGGTATAATTGTTCTAAATTTTGATGTTCAAACCGTCGAGAAACGCGCCGATATTTTTTAGATTCTAACTTCGGTTCATTTTGCTCGGTTCCTTTGCTTTTGCTTTTGACTTTTAGGTTGGATTCGGGATTGCTTTGTTGGGAGAGGATTTCTTCATAGATAATCGCCTCTTCCAGAAACTCTAAATAATCATCATACCGTTCCCAATCTCCACTGACGACGCAGTTGGGTTCGTCCCGATGTAAGCAGTCGCTAAACTGACAGGTTCCCTCTTGCAGGCGTTGGCGCGCTTCGGGGAAATATTCGGCTAATTCTCGCGGGGGAAAGTCGAGGTTGGGTTGATTGAATCCTGGGGAATCGGCTAGGAGTCCGCCGGTGGGGAGGTCAAATAATTCCACATGGCGGGTGGTGTGGCGTCCGCGTCCGAGTTTGCCGGAGACGTCGCCGACGCGCAGGGTGGCGAAGGGGATGAGTTGGTTAATTAAGCTGGATTTGCCGACTCCAGAGGGTCCGGAAATTAAGGTGATTTTATCTTTGAGCCGATCGCGCACGGCATCGATACCCACTCCAGTTTCTACACTAATAAATAAAGGTTGATATCCCCAACTTTCTAACCGTTCTTGCCACTCAATTCGCTCTTTTTCTGAGACTAAATCGATTTTATTTAAACATAACAATACCGATAATCCGGTGGATTCGGCTTTAACCAGGAAGCGGGTGAGTTGATGGGGGTCGAGGGTGGGTTCTTCTATGGCAAAGACAAGGAGAACTTGGTTGGCATTGGCGATCGCCGGACGATCCAGTTCCGTTTGCCGGGGAAAGACTTCGGCGATCGCACCTCTGCCGCCTTCCCAGTCCGGTTCTTCTATCACCACGCGATCGCCTACCATCACCTGCTGCCCGATTTTTTTCAAGCGCGATCGCCGGGTACAAAGCAAGGTGGATGCTGTTGTAACCGTTTGATCTAACTGGACTCGATAGTAATTCGCCTGGACTGCCACAACCGTCCCCGTAATCGGCGATTCAGACTCACCCGGAGTCTCGGGAGAGAGCAACTCCGGGCGATCGCTTGGGGGAGATATATTCCCGCAGTCGGGATTCCCTCCCTTTGTCCCCATCAAGACTTCTGCTTCATGCTTGCCGGTACTCATGCAGATTTGGCCGCACGTCGAACTTGCAGAGCAAAAAACCCGCCTCGGTCCTCAATCCGTTCCATGATATGTCCATCCATGACCAGACTATCGGGAACCTGTTCAATGGGTTCTCCCGGGTCCAGCCAAACTTCTAGCACTTCCCCGGGATTCATTTTATCAAGGCGCAATTTTGTCCGCACGAAATTCATCGGACAAGGCGTCCCGCGCAGATCCAGAGTGGGGTAACTCGGTTCAGATGTTAGATTTGGGGTCACTTGTTAAACAAATCTCCTAAAAATCCTTTACCTCCTTTACCAATGCGATCGCCTTTCAGTTTCGCCAACTGTTCCAACAAGGGCCGTTCTTCTGCGGTTAACTTCGTCGGAATATCGATCGCCACAGAAATCAGATGATCCCCACGCACTGCCGGATTTCCTAACTTTGGAACCCCTTTTCCATCCAACTTCATCACCGTATTCGGTTGAGTTCCTGCGGGAATCGTCAGTTCCGTGGGTCCATCCACCGTATTCACATCCAAACGACATCCCAAAATCGCCTGGAGATAACTAATCTTGATTTCTGAGAGAATATTGATATTGTCGCGCTGAAACTCCGCATCTTCATTTACGAACAAATACACATACAAATCCCCAGACGGACCGCCTCGGGCCCCCGCATCCCCTTCCGCAGAAACCCGCAAGCGAGTCCCATTATCCACACCCGGGGGGACATTAATTTTGAGTTTCTTCGTCTCTTGTTTGACCCCGGCCCCATTACAGGCTTCGCACTTATCTTCAATGGTTTCCCCAGTTCCATTACAGGTGGGACAAACCGAGACTTGGGTGAAACTGCCAAAGGGGGTACGGGTCGCACGGCGGACCTGTCCCGCGCCATTGCAGGTGCCACAGGTGCGCGGACGGGTTCCGGGTTTCGCCCCCGTACCCACACAGGCGCTACAGGTTTCCAGGTGAGAAATGCGAATTTCTTTTTCTCCGCCGAAGATGGCTTCCCGGAAATCCAACTTTAAATCCAAGCGGAGGTCATCGCCACGCACCGGACCGCTTCTTCTGCGGCCCTGTTGACCGGCAACGCCACCTCCAGCAAAGCCACTGAAAAAGCTTTCAAAGATGTCAGCAAAGCCCATATCACCCATATCACCGAACCCAGATCCGGCAGCGGAACTGACTCCGGATTCGCCAAATCGGTCATAACGTGCGCGGACTTCCGGTTCGCTTAGGACTTCGTAGGCGAGATTGATTTCTTTAAAGCGCTCTTCAGCGCCCTCTTCTTTATTGACATCTGGGTGATATTTGCGCGCTAACCGGCGGTAGGCACGTTTAATCTCTTCTTTGTCAGCAGTGCGAGCAACACCTAGAATTTCATAGTAATCGCGGGCCATAGAGCGCTTCTGGTAAAAATAAAAAACAAAAGGGACGCAAGCAATGGACGAGCAGTGGGGGGGCAGTGCCCAGGGCAACCCCCCGGAAAGAGTGGGTGGGCTGAATCATCGGAGGGGAAAGGGAGTTAGCTCTGTGGATGAGCCAACAGAACCTTCACCAAGAGGGGAGGGGCGATCGCCACTGCCGGGGAGTGGGGTTCTGTGTCTTGAGTAAAGACCCAACCGCTGATTCCCTCGTCAGTCTAAGGACCGCAAGGGCGTTACTCCGAGGGATTAGCCTCTTCTTTTGCCTCTTCTTCCTCCCCTGGGTTAGATTGCTGATAAACGGCAATTCCCACTGAGAAGAGAGTTTCTTGGAAGGCGGACATTCGCTGTTTAAGCTCTTCAACCTCAACGGTTTTATTTTCGAGGGCTGCTTTTAGCTGTTTTGCTCTGTCCTTGAGTTCTGCTTTGAGCTCCTCGCTCAACAGAGCCACGTTATCTTTCAGCGTCGCTTTATAATTATAGAACAGGCTTTCAGCCTGGTTTTTAATTTCTGCGACTTGTTTGCGATAGCGGTCTTCGTCGGCATATTTTTCCGCATCTTGGCGCATTTTCTCGATTTCTTCGTCGCTCAAACCGCCGGTGCTCGTGATTTGGATGCTTTGAACACGTTCGGTGCCTTTGTCTGTGGCGGCGACATTGAGAATGCCATTGGCATCAATTTCAAAGGATACTTCAATTTGCGGAACCCCTCGCGGTGCCGGAGGGATTTTATCCAGGATAAAGGTGCCCAGGCTTTTGTTATCTTTAACCATTGCCCGTTCCCCTTGCAGGACGTGGATTTCTACTTCCCGTTGTCCATCGGTGGCGGTGGAGAAGGTTTGGGAACGGCTGGTGGGAATGGTTGTGTTGCGATCGATAATTTTGGTGAAAACGCCGCCGAGGGTTTCGATGCCGAGGGAGAGGGGAGTGACGTCCAATAGGAGGACATCTTGGACTTCGCCCCCGAGGACCCCGGCTTGGATGCCCGCCCCGATCGCGACTGCTTCATCGGGATTGACAGTGCGATCGGGTTGTTTGCCGCCAAAATAATCACTAATGGCTTTTTGAACGGCTGGAATCCTTGTGGAACCGCCCACTAAGATAATCCGATCAATTTCCTCGATACTCAGGGTGCTATCTTTAATCGCCTGGACGACGGGTTCTAAGCTGAGTTTGACCAAATCGCTGACCAGTTCTTCAAACTGTCCTCGGGTCAACTCCATTTCCAAGTGTTTGGGTCCGGTTTCGTCAGCACTGATAAAGGGGAGGTTGATGGCAGCAGTGTCCCGAGAGGAGAGTTCAATTTTGGCTTTTTCTGCCGCTTCGCGAATCCGTTGGACGGCCATTTTATCGACAGATAGGTCGATCCCCTCACTGATGCGGAATTGTTCGACCATCCATTTAACTAGGGTGGTATCGAAGTCATCCCCGCCGAGGTGGTTATTGCCGGAGGTGGATTTGACTTCAAAGATGCCGTCTCCGAGTTGGAGAATGGAAACATCTAAGGTCCCGCCTCCCAGGTCAAACACGAGGATGGTGTGGTCTTGTCCCTGTTTGTCTAAGCCGTAGGAGAGGGCGGCAGCGGTGGGTTCATTGATGATTCGCAGGACTTCTAATCCAGCGATCGTGCCTGCATCTTTGGTGGCTTGGCGTTGAGCGTCAGTAAAATAAGCGGGAACAGTAATGACGGCTTGGGTGACTTCTTCACCGAGATAGGTTTCGGCATCTTCTTTGAGCTTTTGCAGAATCATGGCCGAAATTTCCTGGGGGGTGTAGGTGGTCCCCCGGATTTTGACATCTACGGTGTCGTCTCTGCCTTTGGTACAGGTGTAGGGAACTCGGGATCGTTCTTCTTCTGTGTCTTCCCAGCGACGACCGATAAAGCGTTTGATGCTGTAGACGGTGTTTTCGGCGTTGGTGACTGCTTGGCGTTTGGCAAGCTGTCCGACAACCCGTGAGCCGTTTTTAGCAATTCCGACAATACTGGGGGTGGTGCGTCCGCCTTCGGTGTTGCTAATCACGTTGGGTTTACCGCCCTCTAAGACAGCAACACAACTATTGGTGGTCCCGAGGTCAATTCCGATGACTTTTCCCATAGCGGTTCGGCGATTAAGGTGTGCGTGGCAATTGGGGGAAGGGTGGGTTCCAGTCGCGACCAGGGTGGGCGACGGGGTGGGGGGAGGATACCGGGTTTGTGCCAGAGGTTCGGACTGGCGATCGGGCGACTGGGATGCCGCCGATCATTGAGGATGGGGTTATTCTTGAGGAGTGTCCGGAGTCTCTGCGGCGGGTGCTTCTTCGTCGTCTTCCGGTGTGGCGGCGACTTTCACCAGTGCGTGTCGCAAGACGCGATCGCCAAGCATATAACCCCGGCGGAATTCATCGGTGACGATGCCTTCAGCATACTCCCGAGTCGGCTCCCGCATCACGGCTTCATGGAAGTTCGGGTCAAACTCTTCCCCTTTGGGATACATGGCGGAGACGCCGATGCGTTTGAGGCTTTCTACCATCTGCTTATAAACGCTCAGGTAGCTTTTATGGAGGTTCATTTCCCCATCATTTTGGGGTTTAATTTGTTCTTTGGCTCGCTCAAAGTTATCCACGACGGATAGCAATTCCCGGATGGTGGCGCATTTGGCTTGGGCTTCGAGTTCGAGCTTTTCTTTTTGGGTACGCTTGCGGAAGTTGTCAAAATCAGCGGCTAGTCTGGCATATTGGCTTTTTAATTCTTCTAACTGAATTGTAAAAGCCTGATTAGCCTGGACCAAGGCTTCCATTGCCATGTACTCTTCCGGACTAACTTCTTGGGGGTCGGGTGCGGCGGCGGTGGGTTCCGCTGTTTCGGTTGTGCCACTCTCTTCTACCCCGACTTCCCCTGGGGCGTCCTGCACTTTCCCTTGATGACCCCATTCATCGGAGGCGGCTGCCTCGGATGGGTCATCCGGGGAATTATATGCTCCGCCGGAGTTCTCCGCTGCCCATTCTGTTTGTGTTTTTTCTTGCTGTTTTTGTTCTTCTGTCACTTGAGCCTCCTTGGACATTTGGAAACCCCCGCGTCTTAAGACCGGGGAGGAAAAATGACTGAGGGGACGGGTATCCCTCGCGCTTTTCAACTACAGATCAGCGCCCAGCCTCGGTTATCCCATGCCAACTCTCCTATTTTAGAAACTGGCCTTACTATTCCTAGGTCAGTGGGTGAAGCGAAAGCGATCGCTCCCTACAGAATCCTTGATTAGCCTGGAGCTGACCTTTATTAAGCGCACTGGAGTTCACTTTACCATTTTATTCCCCTCCCTGACAGGGGGGCAGGGGTCCTCTAACAGTGCCTGGGTGACTGCCCCAAGTGAGCTGAGGGTCACCCCATTGTTAGTTAACTATAATTAACTCAGGATAAGTAATCAGCGGGGATCATGAATTGGCAAAAATTTTCTTGAAGTTTTTAAAGATTTTGTAAATTTTGACGCTGAATTGGACCGGAAATCGGTTATAAACTGTCTAGGTTGCAGGCCATAGTTTGAAGAGTCTGTAAAAATTAACAAATGTTTAGGATAATCGGGGAAATTTGATGAAAGAAGATGAGATAATTAAATGAATTCGCTCAGGATGCCAGTGGCAGTTTTACCCTAGAGGATTTACTTAGATAAATCCTTGAATAAACACCAGCAAGATGCTCTCTGAGAGAATTTTAAGTCTAAATGCTCCACTTTAAGAAACTAAGTTTCAGTTAGAATAGTCCTAGCGAATAGGGTGAAAAAATTCAGCAGGCGATCGCGGCATTAGAAGAAGGCAGGAATTGAACGATTCCGTTTCTATCCTTCAACTGCAAGCGCAAAGCCCATTAATTTTTATAACCTCTCTCTACTCACAGACCACTCAGAACAGGAGCAATTTTCCGGAGCCTTGCGGAATTGGGGTGCAACTGACATCTACAACAGAACCCTTATGCCCACTTCACCGATTCGGGAGGCTAATTGTGAAAGAACTCACCCCAGATTCCTATCCAGAACAATCCGTTGATGATGTCGTCCACTCCTACGACCGCATCCTGTTAGCCATTGTTGTGACGGGGCTATTATATTGGTTTAATATCGCGTGGCGCAATCCCCAGGGTCCTGATCCCGTTGTTCAGGCCAATGCGCCAACGGTGGAACTGCTGTCGGAAGTCGCCGCTGACCAAGTATTGCAAGCCGTTTCCACGGACTCGGGTTTACCCAAATCTGCACTACAAATTGTGGAGAGCGAACCGGAAGTCGGGGTAGAAACGATTTGCGAGGAGATCGCCGCCGATTGTAGTTTGACACCCCGACCCTCTGTCCAAGTGAAGATTGCTAGTCAGGAACAACTTTGGGTCTATCGGCTCAACCATTCCGGACCTGAAGTAAAAGTTGAAAAAATCAGTTCTTCTCGGCTGGATTGAACCCCAAAGCGTGGCTCTTTGACTAACAAATACTGCGGCATTTTAAGGATAATCAATTTATGAACCTCCACAGAGGGCCAACTAGATTGAACAGATTAGGTCTGGGAATGGGTACATCCATCAATCGCTCCTGTAAGTTGAACTTGCAGGAGCGATTTGTTTTAAAGACAAGATTGAATCGATAAAAACCCCTTCATTTTGGGTTATAAATAAATCATTGGTCTCCCCGAGGCGATCGCCTTACCCCTAGAGACCCTCAAACTCCAGTTGTTGTTATAGGTGCGTCGGAATATGATCCTCGCTTTAGAACTGCCCATTTCTAATGGCCTAATCGCTCAAATTTCCTTTACCCTGGTGGTAGCTGGAATTTTCCTCTGGCAAGCATTCAAGGCTTACCAAGAAGTGAAAAAGTAAGGGCGATCAATGAGACTGTGGCGACAACCCCCAGTTCCGGTTTGGTTGTCGCAACCGGTCTGAGCCTCTCACCTTCCCTCTTCATCTCACAATCTCCGGGAACTGGAATGGGTCAACCCTGTCCTCAAAAAAAATCGGAAAACCCAAAAACAAGACAAAAATTTCACAGAAATTCCCAAGGAAGGATTATCCTAGTAGAGATCAAATTCCACACTCTCAAAGGATGATTCATCATGGCGCGTCTGGCACTGTTGAGCACATCGGACAAAACCGGGTTAATTGACCTCGCCCGCCACTTAGTTGAGGAATTCGGCTTTGACCTCATCAGCAGTGGCGGCACCGCAACAGCTTTAAAAGAAGCCGGTTTGCCGGTGACTAAAGTCTCTGATTATACCGGGTCCCCGGAAATTTTAGGAGGACGGGTAAAAACTCTGCACCCTCGAATTCATGGGGGTATTTTAGCAAGACGGGACTTCCCCGAGGACCGGACCGATTTAGAAACCAACGACATTCGTCCGATTGATTTAGTGGTTGTCAATCTTTACCCCTTTGAAGAAACGATCGCGAAGGAAGGGGTAACGTTTGCAGATGCGATCGAAAATATTGACATTGGCGGTCCCACGCTACTGCGGGCAGCGGCGAAAAATCACGCTCATCTGACGGTATTATGTAATCCAGGGCAGTATGACAGTTACTTGAAAGAGTTGCGCAGTAACGGGAAAACATCTGCGGAGTTTCGTCTCTCTTGTGCGAGGACAGCGTTTTGGCATACGGCGTCATACGATCGCGCGATCGCCACTTATCTGGATACCGCAGGCAATGCCGAGTCCCAACATCCCACTCTGCCGGATACGTTTAGCATTAGCGGACATCAAATTCAATCTTTGCGCTATGGGGAAAACCCCCATCAAGGTGCAGCGTGGTATCAAGTGGGAACGACACCCACGGGATGGACGGCAGCGAACAAACTGCAAGGGAAAGAGTTAAGTTACAACAACTTAATTGATTTAGAAGCAGCCCGTCAAATTATTGCGGAATTTTCCGGCAGTAGCGAAGATCCGGCAGTCGCCATTCTCAAACATACGAATCCTTGTGGGGTGGCGATGGGAAATAGCCTCGTTGAAGCGTATCAAAAGGCTTTGGCAGCGGATTCAGTGTCAGCATTTGGGGGAATTGTTGCTTGCAATCGTTCCTTAGATGCGGCAACAGCAACGGAACTGACTAAAACCTTTTTGGAATGTGTGGTGGCCCCGGATTGTGAACCGGAAGCGGCAGAAATTTTGAGTAAGAAATCTAAGGTGCGAATTTTAACCTTAGCGGATTTAAGCAGTGGACCGAAAAAGACGATTAAGGCGATCGCCGGAGGATTTTTGGTCCAAGAATCCGATGATGAGATTCCCAACACGACGGAGTGGAAAGTAGTCACGGAAAAACAGCCTACGACAGACCAATTGGCGGAACTTCTGTTTGCCTGGAAGGTCGTCAAGCACGTTAAATCTAATGCCATTGTTGTGACGGGCGATCGTACCACTTTAGGGGTCGGAGCGGGTCAAATGAATCGCGTTGGGTCTGTTAAAATAGCCCTGGAACAAGCCGGAGAAAAAGCCCAAGGTGCGGTCCTCGCCTCTGATGGATTTTTCCCCTTTGATGATTCAGTGCGAACAGCCGCAGCAGCAGGTATTGTTGCTGTGGTGCAACCGGGAGGAAGTCTGCGGGATAGTGATTCTATTGCGGCAGCCAATGAACTCGGTTTAGTGATGGTTTGTACCGGCATCCGTCACTTCTATCATTAGACCTCTTGCAAAATTCTCTGAAGCCCCCCTAAAACTTAATATTTATTCGTCCGGCTTCCCCGGATAAATCAACATTTATTTGTCCGGCTTCCCCCAGCAATTAAAGATTTATTCCTCTGGCTTCCCCCTTCTTAAGGGGGACAGGAGGGGGATCTAAGGGAGACGGGAGGGGGATCTAAGGGAAGTGAGGGGAATCAATACGGTATTTTGCAAAAGGTAGGCCTATTAAGGAATGGGCGGGGGTTAATCCCTCCGCCTGATGAGTCAAACAAGTGACCCAATATCGGGTTTATTTTGTTGTAAATCCGATATTCTCTAGCCCTAATACAATTTACTTCTATAGGATTTATGCAAGCTCAAATTTTGCAGGACAACCCCATCAATTCATCCCAGTCTGGACTTTCGAATGAGTGGAAACAATGGATTGTAACTAATAAATTGCGTCAGATTCCCGATGGTCAACTGGTGGATATTCTCGTGCAACGAGGGGTAGATATTCGCATGGCTATTGCGGAAGTCAAAGCGATTTCTGTTCATCCCTATTTTAAAGCAGCTTCAGCACTCATTGCGGAACAAACCCAACAAGCAGAAGCTAAAATCATGAGCCAAGCTATCCAGGTGCAAAAACTGGAAACTCAACTGGATATTTACCGCCAGCTAGAGAAATTAAATCCGAACTATAACCAGATTCAACGCGTGGAATCCCTCTCTAGTTCTGAATTTTTTGAAAATTACTTTGCCCAGAATACCCCGGTCATTTTAACCGGAATCATGAAAAATTGGCAGGCATTATCTCGCTGGAATCCAGAGTATTTAAAGCAAGCTTATGGAGAGGTTGTAGTCGAGGTTCAAGTAAATCGGGAATCTAATCCATTATTTGAACAACAAAAAGAAAAACACCGCCAAAAAATGAAAATGGCAGACTATGTGGAGTTAGTCGTCAGTGGGGGGAAAACAAATGATTATTATATGGTGCCTTTTAATGGCAACTTTGATACTTCTGAGTTTAAACCCCTGCTGAACGATGTGGAAATTTTTCCCGAGTATATTGACCCCTCGAATCAAAATGCGTGTATTTTCTTCTGGTTTGGTCCAGAAGGGACGATTACTCCATTGCATCACGACCCCTGCAATGTGCTACTGTCGCAAGTTTATGGCAGAAAGCGGATTCGCTTGATTTCTCCGAATCAAAAAGCTTCACTTTATAATTATGTGGGGGTTTACAGTGAAGTGGATTTAATCAATCCGGATTACGAGAAATATCCCCGCTTTAAGGATGTGGAAATTATCGAAGTTATTTTAGAACCCGGAGAGGTGATATTTTTGCCGGTGGGATGGTGGCATCATGTGGAGTCCTTAGATATTTCGATTTCCGTTTCCTTTACGAATTTTTTGATTACTAATTATTACAATATCTAGGAGTCAGGGAGAAGAATGAAGGTTGAGAGAGGAGCAGAAACCATGATAGCGCAACAAGTCAAAGTTGACTCGGCGATCGCCACAGCAGAGGACTCGCAACTCGTGCAAGTGATGTTAATGCTTGATGGGGGTCATCAGTGTGAAATCGCTTTAATGCCGGATGCACCGTTGCTGGGGGAACTATTTCAAGCTTTAACAACAGAACCGGAAAAGAGCGAGAGTAAACTGTTTCAGATTCCGATTGAAGACGGAAATGGAGCATTGTATTTTCCCAGTGCATCTTTAGTGGCGATCGCCACAGATCCAGCCGTTTCCCTGGCAACCCCAGAGGAACCCAAACCCATCGAAACCCGGGAAGACATTGAACCAGACGATCCGTTGCAACAACTGGAATGGCAACTGAAAATTTTCCATAAACTGGAAAAATTATCTCCCAATTATGGCAAAATCGAGAGAATTCCCCATGTTTCTGGACCGGAATTTTTAGAACGGTTTTATGTTAGAAACAAACCGGTCATTTTTACCGATTTGATGGATAATTGGAAAGCGCGTTCTTTGTGGAATCCCCAATACTTTAAAGAGAAATATGGTCATGTGACCGTGGGTGCACAGTTTAATCGAGAATCCAATCAGCAGTATGAATGGTATCGAAATAAGCATCAAGAAATGGTGCTATTTGGGGAATTTGTTGATCGGGTTCTGCAAGGGGGAGAAACCAATGATTATTATATGGGGGCTTACAATGCCAACTTTAGCCGGGAAGGATTGAAAGGACTGCTCGATGATATCGGACTATTTCCTGAGTATTTAACCGATACTAAAGATATCAATAAAATAGCGTTATGGTTTGGCCCAGGTGGTGCAATTACCCCCTTGCATTTTGACCCTTTAAATACCTTCCTCTGTCAAGTATATGGGCGGAAGCGGGTGCGTTTAATTCCACCCAGTCAAAAACATTTACTAGGCGCTTATGGGAGATTTTTCAGCAATATTGACCTAGAAAACCCCAATGTTGAGCGGTATCCTCAACTCAAGGAGTTAGATATCATAGAGCTAATTATTGGGCCAGGAGATGTGCTGTTTTTACCCGTGGGATGGTGGCATCAAGTGCGGTCTTTGGAAGTATCAATTTCTATATCTTACTTGAACCTGGCATTTGAAAACACCTTTGATTTCTAAGAAGAAATCATCAAAAATTGGGGTAGTAGACAAGGTAAAAACTCTCAGCAAAGGGTCGAAAATCCCACCTCTACCCTTGTCCAATTTAAACGGCAGATCACCGATAAATATAGAAGCTATGCAATTAGACTCAAACCCAGTACAAGTGATTGT
>CBFGOM010000055.1:0-32159 GCA_965650385.1 uncultured Oscillatoriaceae bacterium | reverse complement strand
TGGCTTACTTATGGCTAATTTGTTTGTGACCTTTGAAGCTCGGATTCCGTATAAATTGGATTGGATATAAGCTTTGGGACCGGTATTTTTTCCAATAAATTTATAAACCTGGATAAACAAGCGATCGCCTGAAGCAAGTTGAACAATGGGAATTGTCTCAATAATAGGTAGCATAGAACCTTGACCCTTGCATATTTTAAGTTGAAATTTTACAACAAAAAGACACGGCTTTGTTTGCCGTGTCTTCTTTACAGAGTTAACTCAATTCTGGAGTTAACCTAAAACTGGAACCTGAATTATGGAGATCCGGCACCAATGGGGTTGCCGATCGCCGTGAACTCTGAAGGCAACAAGGTGGTTTGTGCGAGTTTGTCCAGGAAATCCTTCCACTGGATATACTCTAAGGAAGGTAGCACCAAATCTGCATCCTGGAAGCGTTCTACGGGACCTAACCCAACTGCCCACATTCCCGCTGCTTTCGCCGCTTCTACCCCGGAATCGGCATCTTCAAAGACGATACATTGTGCCGCAGGAATCCCCAAGAGTTCCGCAGCATGAAGGAACAAATCTGGGGCGGGTTTTGAGCGCGATACGCTGTATCCATCGGCGATCGCCTGCACGAGATGCCCAATTCCCAATCGTTCTACGACCATGTGAGCATTTTTGCTTGATGACCCGATCGCTACTTGAATCCCTGCTGCTTGCAGTTCCATTAAAAATTCCAGTGCCCCCGGCAACAAATCCTGGGGACCAATTTCCGCCACTAAATCTACATAGTAACGGTTTTTCCGGTCCATCATTTCTTGCATTTGCGCTTCCGGAACTTGGCGACTCCCCAGCAAGGTTAACAGAGACTCACGACGTGCTAACCCGCGCATCGCTTCATTTGCCTCACGATCAAAGGGAATTCCTTCCTCATCCGCCAGTTGCTTCCAGCCTAAATAATGGTATTCTGCTGTATCCGTCAGGACTCCATCTAAATCAAAAATCACCCCGCGTAATGTCTCTCCTAAAGCAGTGGCGGTGATTTCGGATTTGTAAGACGTGGTTTTATCAGCATCTACGGAAGCACTTTCCTGTTTAATATCAAACTCATACCAGCGATCGCGCCAGGAGAGTTTGAACTTGAGACGAGTCCATCCGGGGGGTAAGTGAGGATTGGCGATCGGACCGCGTTCCGTGAGACGAATTCCGGCAAATCCAAAGACGACGGCTTGCCACACCCCGCCTGTTGAAGCAGCGTGAATCCCCTCACAAGCATTACCCCGCACATCTTCTAAGTCTACTAATGCCGCCCGCATGAAGTGTTGATATGCCTCCATCGGTTGCGCCAATTGTGCCGCTAACACCGCATGAATTGCCGGACCCAGACTTGATCCATAAACGTGATCCGTCCGGGGACAGTAGTAATCCCAGTTCGCTTTCAAGGTTTGGGAATCGTAGTGATCGCCCAACAGATACAGCAACATCAATACATCCGGCTGTTTGAGAATCTGACATTGATTGGTTGTCTCAATCCCCAAAATTGCTTGCATGGATTGCTGCCGAGGTTCATAATCCGCCAAATTGACATCTTTGAGGGCGAAAAAGCCTTCCGATTGTTCAATTAATCCTGTTTCTGTTGGAGTCGGCAGGTAAATCCGCTCAATCACCTGGTTCCAATGGGTGAGACGTTCCGAGGTGAGATGCAGTCGCTGGATCAGTGCCTGCGCCTGATCCGGTGCAAAATCCTGTAACCAGTTCAATACCTGCTGTGCGGTTTCCAGATGCCATTGCATCATCCGGTTGGTGAAGGTATTGTTATTGACGCGATCGTGATTTTCGTCGGGTCCGATGACGTCGCGGATTTCATAACAGTTGCGATCGCGGTTCCATTCGGCGCGACTTCCCCAGAATACCGCCGTATCCAGGATTAATTCTGCCCCATAGTCTGCCATCCAGCGATCGTCCCCGGTGATTTGCCAGTAGTTCCAGACGGCATACGCAACATCGCTGGTGATGTGCAGTTCGATATCCCCACACCAAATCCGCACCAATTCTTTGCCTTCTGCATCCGGGACCCAACGGGGGGTGAATTCATCTCCGGTAGCTGCGCTTTCCCAGGCAAACATCGCCCCTTCATACCCCGAATCAGCCGCTTTGCGACGAGCACCGGCGAGAGTGTGGTAGCGATAAGTGAGGGCATTTCGGGCGACTGCTGGTTGGGTGTAGCTTAAAAAGGGCAGCAGAAAAATTTCTGTATCCCAAAAGACGTGACCCCGATAAGCAAACCCCGATAAGGTTTTTGCGGGAATGCTGACATGACTCTCATGATGAGGGGCCGCTTGCAGCAATTGGAACAAATTATAACGGATTGCCTGTTGCGCTTTGAGGTCCCCTTCAATCACCACATCGGATTTTTCCCAAAGTCGAGCCCAGGCGGCGGTATGTTCGTCGCGCAGGGTGTCGTAGTCTGGGAGTTGACTGAGTTTGGCGATCGCTGCCTGAGTTGGGGCTTCCGTATCCCGAGAAGTATAAATGGTCACTAATTTTTCCACTGTCACCGTTTCTCCCCGGTTGCCGTCGAAGCGGGTGGTGAGGGAGGGATATCCTGGGGTCGTCATGGCAAACACGGGAAAAGCTTGCTGCTGGGCATTTTTAACCGCAAGCTGAGTTGCCATTCCTAACTCAATCCCACTGTGTAATGTCGATAACTGCATCCAGACCCCATCCACTTCTGACGGGAGGAGGGAAAAGGGGAGGGAACTGTTGGATTTAGGGGTTCTAACTGGGGTTAAACCTTGATTAATCCATTTCCAATGCTTGATTCCTTGGTTATCCGGGTGTCCATCGAGTCCCGCTTGGATTTCCACGATATCAGAGAAGTCGAGGGGAGTAACCGTAAGTCGGATTGCAGCAACATGGTGTTCGGCAAGGCTGGTAAACCGCTCAAAATGGAGATCGAGGGTTTTTCCCTGGGGACTGCGCCAGCGAATTTGGCGGCGCAGAATGCCGCGTTGCATATCCAGTTGCCTTTCATAGTGCAGGATTTCACCGCGATCGAGGCTGAAGTATTCGCCACCGACAGACACCACCATCGGCAGCCAATCGGGACAATTTGCCAGTTCCGTATGGACGATCGCGACCTTATCATACACCCCATTAATTAAGGTGGCAGGTTTGGACCCGGGATGTCCTTCCTCGAAAGTTCCACGAGTACCGAGATAGCCATTTCCTAGGGTAAAAACTGTTTCGTGATGATCCGGTTCACTGGCTGGGTCAAAGTTGCGTTCGGTGATAGTCCAATCGATTGCGTACATCGGTATCCGCTCAGGTAATTCTACTTAACTATTTGAGGGTTCTGGCTGTAAAAACAAATCAAGGAGCGTTTCTACATCCAGGGAGCGATCGCAGAGCAGTCTTTTAGGAAATTTTGCCTAAAATCTTCCCTACAATCTTTTCTTCTATTTATAGAATCCCTCTCCGGATAGATGTAACCAACAAAATGCTAAAAAACTCTACAAAACGATACAAAATTACATAAAGTCAAGAAATGCTTATTTGTTTGCGAAGAATCAACTTAAATTTGCTATAATAAGGCGACATTAAATCAAGAAATGGTGACAGAAAAAATCTGGCCCCATTTCTCGGGATTTTAAAGAGTAATTCCTTGATGAATTCGTCACAATTTCCCCAAACTCACTTCTGAGATTCAGTTTCTAGTCAGCCCAAGGACCCTAAAAATGGCCGCGAGAAAAGCGCTTCTAAACTTGGAGCGGGCATAACTACCCCCTGCCCTTCATTGAGTTTCGGGTCTCAATCGGGGTAGAAATACACCGATATTTTTGCAATCAACCGGGTTTTAACCCACCCTGTCCCAAAGGTTTAGGGACCTGCCACAGATTGGATTCATTCCAGGAATTTGATTTGAAATCTCAGTCATCAATAAGGTGATGTGGTTACAATTAGAACCCTAAATATAGGGTCGGGTAATCAGAGGGGAGAGAGTCGGACAAACTCTCATCTAGTCATCCAAATCCATGTCCTGGGTCCTGCATTTATCTAGGGTCTGTGAGTGCCACCTCCGCCCTAGATCTACAGGTGAGGAGTGAACGAATGGGGATTACCAAGAGAGAGGATTTCTCACAGGGATTTAATCCAGGATATAGAGCAGGATTATTATAAAGAATACTATATCTGCGGCCTTGGAACTGTTAGGAGATTTAGGGAGTAACCGGGGAATGAGAGTGCCTTTGTTTGTACCTCATTCCGCTGAATACCTAGCTGGGGATTAATTCTGTTTGGCGGTAGAGAGGTGGCGCAGTGGCGTGGCATAAACTGAGTTATCGCGCAGTCGCTGATCGCGCTTCACATCTGGACGATCCGGTGCCGTTGCCTTAAATTCCCGATGAGGACGCATATCCCACCGTCTTTCAAAAAAGAGTACCAAAGTGCCGGTCATGATCAAACCTGTCACTAGATATTCCCATCCACTGAACCCCGGTAAAATCGCTATCCCGACAAAATGAAATCCTGCCGCTAAAAATGTACTGCGCGATCGCAATGCCCATCCAGTCCCCACATAACCCAGTCCACATAATACCAACCATAAGGGACACAGACGAATCAAAATCTCTCCCCAACCATAAACAATACTGGCATCCGTTAAAATTGTTCCTCCCACCATCAAAAATACCCACCAATAAAGTGTCCAGCGCACTTCTTCTACTGTCACCCAAAACCAGCTTAAGTAGCACATGATTACCGTTGCTACCAGGGTAAGGATAGACCAGGCGATCGCTTGTGTTGTCCAATTTATGGGGAAAAATTGGGCCGTGAAGAAGATAGCTGCGGTCACCAACGCCCAAACCATCATACTTTGATCAATGCGGGTATAAAATTGCTTGAAGATACTCCGTTCTCCAATCTTCCACCGAATTCGCCATAATCCTTGGCAATCCTGAATTGTACTCGGGTCGGGTTTTTTGGAAAAAATGGGTTGGTTTATTGGAAAAAAACTCATGTCACACTCTCTGTTAAACGTTGCTCAGTTTTATAGTTCAACGTTAACAATTTTGAAGAGTGTCTTACATCCCCCAATCCGGCAGGAATCGTCAAACTTTTGATGAATTAACTCAGAGATATATCTCTGGGTATATCTTTAAAACAAAAAGAATATTTTTTAATATTAGACGGTTAAATTGTTGCTCTTGAAAGGACTACAATTTAACCCCAAAATTTCAAGATATAAACCTTGTAAACCCAATATTCTTAGCTTGTCCCAGAATTTATGATCGGGTTCATCAGTCCCGGCTTAACCCTAAGAAGTCCGACCCTTAAGCCGAGAAAATTTCCGGAACCGTTTCTAAAATTATGCAAATCCAGCATAGGGCCACCCTAAGTATAAAGCGTTAAAACTGGGCAAAAATCTAACTGGGGGTAGACCCCGGGAGATCTTGACTCAATTCCCACCATTTCCATCTGGGGATAGAGAAGCCTCCTGATTCCTCACTATGCCACTCGTCACCTAGGGCCCCCTGAGAAAATCCGTTTTCGGATGGCGATCGCCGTGACGAAACGTAGACCCAGATGCAATAATGCAATTTGTGGCAAATCATGCCCATGCTAACTCCAAGGTTAAATCCAAACTCTAGGTAAAAATGCCAGCCGATCGCGAGATGAACCGTGACCCCCACCCCAGCAACCCACCCCAAACCACCGGAACCCTAGAATCCCGGCTGATTGTGCTGGTGCCTATCTTAGTCGGCGTCACCGTCGTATTATCCGCATGGCGAATGCTGCTAGGAGTCGCGGTGATCTCCGGTTTGGGATGGGCGTGGAAACAATATCAACAAAAGGAACAACAGCGACTCTCCACCCTCAATGCCCTGTTTTATCAATTAATCCAAGATAACCAGGGACGCCTAACCGCCCTAGACTTCGCCATGCATGGAGATATTTCTGGGACTGAAGCGCAGGAATATTTAGAGGAACGGGCGCGCGAGTTCGCGGCAGGATATGAAATCACCGATAATGGGGGCATGGTTTATTGTTTTTCCAGTATCAAATTGCCGGAACGCTATCAAACCATCGATGTCGCCAGCGTCCCCGCTATGCCGGAACCGGAAGCCCCTAAAGCGGTTGCCCCGAAAAAGCGCCGGGTTGTGTTGCCACCGCCGATGAATCAAACTGAACTGGCAACCCGCTTGGGGGTGCATCCGACTACGGTGAGTAAAAATAAGAACAAACCCGAATTTCTGGACTGGAGTCGGGAGAAAGATCCCGCCGGATTTGCCTGGACTTATGCACCCGCAACGAAGCAGTTTTTTGCAATTGAGTCCGAGGGCGATCGCAAATCCAAGTGAGGTGGAGTCATACCGGAACAAGTGAGACTGATGAAACATTAACGTGAGATTACAAGGGCCTTTGTCCAGATTTTCTGCTTCGGTCCAAGGGACAATTCACGAAAACCCCCCATGCAGTAAGCCTCTAGCTCCTTTCACCAAAACTTCTTCAACTCTGCCGAACTTTTTGAAATCAAGGCTCGTCAAGGATATATTTTGAAATAAATTGGGCAAACAATTCCCAATTAGTTAGCAAAAAATTAATCAAACTAGGGATTGACATCTACCCGAACGTTGTGTCATAAAAGATATAACTTTCAAAACTTATCAATTGAGAGAAATTAAATCAGGGCAAATACCCAGATAAAAGCCGAATAACATCGGTTAACTGGAAATCGTCGCGTAAGTTCCTCACCGAAAAACTTTCCCTGTATTCCCCATTGGGGAAAGAGACTGTAGCGATCGCAGGGTCTAAAAAATCGGGAGAGGACCTCGGGAGCAATCCATCATGAGGCGATCGGATTATCTCCCAGACTCAAACTCTCATTCCAGTCTTAAGGGCCGCTACTACTAGGGAGAATCAACCCTTTCCCTAGGGTCCCGCAATACGGGTTCAATGTTAGATCCTGCTACCCACCCGTTGTCCGATATTGACTGGATAGAGGTGATTTTAGTACAGAATTGTAATCGCTTATCGGGCGATCGCTTCCCTTATGCACTGAAATCCTTTCTCACTTGTCTTCTTCAAAGTTCAATATTTTCACAGTCAGCTCATTTGTCCCAAGGAGTCAAACCATGTTTAACTATTCAGTTCCTAAAATATTAGCGGCAGCTTTCCTCTCAACTCCCTTAATTTTATCCGGAGGAATCAACACAGCGCAAGCTCAAGAGGCGGAGGATGTAGAATTTAAGCTGATTAATAACACCCAGCGCCCGTTAACGCATTTTTACGTTTCCCCTACTGAGTCCGATGACTGGGGACCCGATATTTTGCTAGAGCAAGTGATCCCCCCAGGAGGAGACACAATTGTCATCATTCAAGACGGCCTAGAGACCTGTAGTTATGACTTAATGGCAACGTTTGGACCGGGGCAAGGAGTTGGAAGCGGGGATGTTTACCAAACGGGTGTTAATGTTTGTGAAACAGCAGAATATACTTATGAATAAAAGTTAGTATTTTCCTGCAATCAATCAACAAAAAAGTTAATTTTTAGAGCTTCAAGTATTTAAAAATTAACTTAACATGATTATAGTGTTCTAAGAATTATCCAATTTCTCAAATGAATGAAAGCATCTTGTTCGCTTTTTTACGTTCAAGATGCTTCCTTTTTTCCATTTTTTACCCTTGAAAAGGTGGGGTTTTTTGTATCTGAATAGAGCCAAAATTTCATAAAAAAAGACGGAAGCTTCAATAGAAGTCCGTCTCATTACCTATCGTGGTTAACCTCGATGCACCTTAATCTTCTTATCTGGCTTTTGCTTCTTTACCCAAGCTAGAAACTTCTTCATTTGAGGTTCTTCCTGGAGTTTTTCCACCGTATTCAGTTCCTGCGCCAATCGAGTATTATCAAAGAGCGCATGAACTTGGCGATGACAAGCAGAACAAATATCAACCTTCGGCCCTTTTGCTCCATCTTTTTGTTTGGGAATGAGGTGATGAACCGTGAGGTTTTCCATCTCTCTTTCGCAGAGTTCACATTGCATAGCATTTAAGGTAGAATAAGTATAAATAAGTAGGACGCGCCGTAGCGCATCCTACTTCCTTTATTTATTTTGACGCACCGGCAGGGGAGTATCCATAATCTCCATCAGCAAATCCAGTCGCGAGGGACGAGACAGCAAAGGGACGAGATTCGGGAGGGAATAGTAATCCCCGGCAAAAGTGAAGGTTTCCACGGGCACTTTCTTGTTTTTGAGTTGAGTTTCTACCCAATTGCAAGATTGTCCCACTCGGACGATGAGCACATTTGGCATTACCCCGAGTTGGCGAGAGTAGGTTTGATACACATCGGCAAAATGGGGATGAGCATTCTCACCTTCATCTGTAACCAGGATGATTTGGTCTACCACCTGCTTTTTCCGACGCATGAGTTCTAAGGCACAACCGATACTGGTTCCTCCAGTCGCTTTGATATTATCAAAAGCGCGTTCCCAGTCGCTTAATTCACTGCCTTGTGCAGTCACTGGGTAAGGCATGGTATCGAAGGCATAGACATAGAGTGCCGCTTCGGAAATCCCGGAAATCATGGCAGCTAGACGCTTACCCACCTCGATCGCCGAGCTCATTGAACCGGATTTGTCCACCAGCAACCCTGCGGGTTTGCTAATTTTCCCGCGCTTTTTGACTTGTTCATTAGTAATTTGCTCTAACTGCGCGGTAGTGGCAGCATCCAAGTTAGCTGCCTCAGCAGCAACTTTGGCTTTGTAGGCAGAGACGCGATCGCTGGTTTGCGCTTTTTGTAATTTCTCCTCAATCAGTGCTTTGACATCGGGATGATCCATCGCACCTCGTGCTTGCAGGGATTTGAGGTTATTGATTACTTCCTGCGCCGACATCGAGTTAATCAGTGCGACTAAAACGGTTGGGGTTAACTGTTTAATAGCACCGATCGCGATCGGATAAGGGATATTATGTTCTACAATCAGCGCCGCTTGTTCTGTGGGATTCGGTGATTTTGCCAGTTGCTTCAGGATATAAGCGAGAGAATCCTGGGGGGGTTGGTTTTTAAATAGCACCGCATCCGCGCGATCGCTCGGTTTAATATGCAAGCTGGCATACAGATGTTTCATAGCACTCCGGTTGCGAAGTGCGGCGCGATCGAAGAAACTGGCATTTTTTTCGCGATCGCGCAGATATTGAGTCACTGCTGTGCGAGAGGAACGAGGTACTTTCCCCCGATGCTGCTTCATAAAGTCCACAATCCGTCCCACTTGATACGGCGCAAACTCTTGTAGCATCACGAAACCAGCTTCTCGATGTTCGGGTAAAGGACTGGTGAGTAAATGTCCGATGAAAACTTCTTTATGATCGCGTACATCCCCGCTTTTGTTATACCAAACCCCCAAATGACCGTAGAAAATCGGGTCTACCTCCACCATCAGTTGATGTAATTCTGCCACATCTTGCAGTTTACGGTGAGGGGTAGTCAACAAACTATTTAACATTTCCAATCTTAAATCACGTTCTACTGCATCCATGAGCATCCTCCTTGTGTCTAAATTATTTTTTTATGAGCTTTATAGCAGTTCTCAGAGTTATCAGATAGAGAGATTAAGAAAGATAAAAACATTTTGCTTTTACGATCAAAATCCACCTTGTAACTCTAAAAATTTCTAATAAATTAGCTTTAAATTGTTAGCAAATTTAACCTAAAAAAGAACACTTCGCGCAAGTTTAAAAAGCCTGTCTTTCACACATGGGAGTTGAACCCACAAACCCTTTCGGGTACTCGATTGTTGAATCAAGCGCTTTTACCAATAAGCAAGTATGTAAGCTTTTTAAGTTAGGACGCGAAGTGCTTCAAGACTACAATTCTGATGAAACTTGAAAAATTTAAACACCTCGTACAAGTCCGGAAAGCCCTTGTATCATCCGCAGGGATTGAACCTGCTGCATTTACTTGATGAGAGTAAAGCATTGCCAAAGTATGTAAGCTTTCTGAGTGAGGGTACGAAGTGGTTGGATCTTAAAACCATTTTGAACCCGAGAAAATTAAAACACTTCGCGCAAGTTAAGAAAGCCGTTAGTTCATACGCAGGAATCGAACCTGCTAGAGTTACTTCCATAAAGTAATGCTCAACCAATGAGCAAGTATGTAAGCTTTTTAAGTTAGGGCGCGAAGTGCCAGGGTACTTAGAAGATTTATAACCTGATGAAAAGACAACAATTAAAATACTTCGTACAAGTCCAGAAAGCCGTTAGTTCATACGCAGGGATTGAACCTGCTGCATTTACTTTATCAAAGTAAATACTGTGCCAAAGTATGTAAGCTTTTTGAGTGAGGGTACGAAGTACCTGGATATTAAACCCGTTTTGAAGTGGAGAAAATTAAAACACCTTGCGCAAGTCAAGAAAGCCGTTGATTTATACACAGGAATCGAACCTGTTAGGGTTACTTGGGTAAAGTAATGCTCAACCAATGAGCAAGTATGTAAGCTTTTTAAGTCAGGGCGCAAAGTGTTTTTTTTGTTCCAATCAGGAAGGTTAGGTCAGTCTCAATGATCTAGCGCTGCATTGTTCGGTCCTAAATTCTGATTAGTTTAGCCGTAAACTGCCTCTGGGCGGATGATTAAATCACCGGAAGGACGCCGATCGCACACGTAATCTTTGAAGCGATCGGCACTCACATCAAAGTGGCGCGCCAGATGTTGTTTAATCGCTGTATCATTCATCGATTCTGTAATGCCGATTTGATGTTCTGTGATGTCGTAGGAACGACCTTCAAAGCGGATGTGAACCATATTGTCTTCTCCTTGTTCTACAAGAAACAACGCCGTTCTAAGTAATAAACTTCGAGGATAGAGTGATGGATTGGCTCCCCAGGATAAACCGGGTTAGCATTAATTTCGTCGGCCTGATTTGAGGTTGGGTTTAACGGCGAGGGTTGAGCTTTAGGCTGAGAGTTTTCCCAACTCAGGGGAAGTAGTTTTAGGTAGAATAACAAGGGGATACCTCCATCTGTTTCAAAAACAGCTTGGATTACTTGGGGTGACAATACCCTGAATTTATTCACTTTTTCAATTCGAGGCAAAAGAAAGTCTACTGGAGATTTTTTTGCCTCTCTTTAAATATAACACCCGCCTTATAATTTGTCAAGAGTTAGAGTCGCTCAAGCGGCTTTGAAAACAAATTTTTAACTCGCTTCAATAAGGCGCTCAAGGGATTTAAATAGGGAGATTTTTGCGAAAGCTTTACGAAATCCAACGGATTCATAAAGTTTCAAAGCTCCTGTGGGATTTTGGGCATCCACACTGAGCAGAATAGTTTCGACTCCAGCCGCTTGTAACTGCTGCATTCCCGCTAACAGAAGCGCTCGTCCGATCCCTTGATTGCGGAAGCCCCGACGGGTTCCTAAGACGGTAATCCACCCTTCATTTCGGCCAGTCTGGTGATTTTTTTGTGCATCAATCGTACAATAACAAAAACCAGCAAATCGGCCATCAGGGGAGACAGCAACTAAATCAAAAGCAGGCCGATAAGGAAGACGAGCTAATTCCTGATCCAGGCGATCGCGAGTTAAGGGGTGAAAATTCCAATGGTCGATAAAACTCTGGTTGTACAGTTCAACCCAAGCATCCCCATTCTTTTGCTGTTCCCCAATCTGCACGGTAAATTCAGGCGGTAGATGAGGGGTGGGTATGGGTTCAGCCGCCACTCGTTCCATACGAAAAAAATAGCGATTGATGGCGAATCCACAGCTTTCTAAAAACCGAATGCGATCGCCATCGGTTTCCTTCGTCCCCGATCTCAAGCTCACCGGCACACCACACTCCTGGCTCACTTCCTGCATTCGTGCCTCACCCCATGCCACAATTTCCCGTTCCAGAGTTCCACCTCGGAACATGGGATGTACCCGAAACCAGAGGAACCCATCCCGCACTTCACCGGATTCAGGAATCCAAAGTTGGGCGAATGCTATCAATGTTCCCTCCGAAGTTTCCCAGAGGCGAAGATTGCGATCGCGATCGACCCAAGGGGCTTCGATTTCTTGGCGCAGTTCCGCAAGTGAGCTCCCTTCATCCAAGCAATCCACCACCTCACAAGCATGAATCAAATCAGCGATCGCCTCTAAATCCGTTTCTCCCGTATAGCCACGTTTTGTTAACGTTATCATCATCCTTCCTCTTTCTATCAAGGGTGGTAGAGGAGTTGAACCTCTCTCGATCCGATTAAAAGTCGGATGCATAAACCGATCTGCCAACCACCCCTATTATACTATTTCATCGGAAGCTGGAGGAGTCGAACCCCTACGGATTTCCACCGTACCCCAGTTTTCAAGGCTGGTTGCCGTCCCATCAGCAGCAGCTTCCATCAATCATGACTTAAATTATTTCATTCTTACGTTACCTCTCACTTAAATACAACTCTGAAACTCCTCGACTTGGACTCGAACCAAGAACCCTCCGGTTAACAGCCGGACGCTCCACCATTGAGCTACCGAGGAATAATCCCTGACCTTAAAGCCATGCACAAAGCCCCTCCCAGGCAAGGGAAAGCCCCTTTGGATGGAATCGAACCACCGATACCGACGTTCGTAGCGTCAGTTCCAGATCCGCTGGCAAAGGGAAATCCACCAGGGAGGTACTGCCCCTCCTAACTCCGTGTTATCAGCACGGTGCCTCACTTTTCGGCTTCTAGTGGGTGGTGGAAGATGGAGGAATCGAACCCCTACAGTAACCCGTACTCTGGCTTTCGAGACCAGTTGCCGTCCATTCAGCAGCATCTTCCGCAGGGTGTCTGACGGGACTTGAACCCGCTAGGACTGGCTTCACAAACCAGCGTCTGGACCGCTTGGACTTCAGACACCATCAATGGATCCGGCGGGGGTCGAACCCGCAACCTCTTCTTTGCAAGAGAAGCGTTCTCCCATTAGAACTACAGACCCAGATTGAGTAAACAATTGACCTAAGTGAGGCGATCGCGGGGGTTCGTGCAAGTGCGAGGAGCATTGTGCGCTTTCTCAGTTACTAGAGGGACTCCGCCGATGGGTTGTTACACACTCTTTAAAGGATGGCTACTTTCAAGCCCACCTCTCGGGTTCTTCGTATTCCTCGTTCTCACGCGCCCACAGTTATTTTGTGGTACTTTTCCTCTCGTACTCAAGTATGTAAGCTCCAAAAATTAGGTCACGATTGAGCGTGATCGCCTTAAGTTATCCCGTTTGAATTTCAGAAGATAATCCTCCTTTTTTAAATAAAAAACAACAAGAGTGGTAGGACTCGAACCTACATAAACCGATTTAGAAGATCGGGACTTTTTCCAATTAAGTTACACTCTCTTTGATTGGTAGTCCTAGTCAGATTTGAACTGACACCACCTTGCTTGTAAGGCAAGCGCTCTACCGTTGAGCTACAGGACTACAAAAGCGGGTGATGGGATTTGAACCCATGCACTGAAACTGGCAGACTCAGATGCTTACCACTACATCACACCCGCAACAAGCTGGTGACAGGAATTGAACCTGCAACCCATCGCTTACAAGGCGATCGCTCTGCCTATTGAGCCACACCAGCATCAAAAATTGGTGGCAGGGGCAAGAATTGAACTTGCTGATGTTCAGTTTATGAGACTGACGAGCCAACCATTGCTCCATCCCTGCATAAATCACCAAAATACCCCTGACTGGACTCGAACCAGTACCCCCTAGATCCTTAATCTAGGGCCTCTTCCAATTGGGCTACAGGGGCAAATATTAAACCAGGCCATTAGTTGGGTGAATTAAACCCAATACCCCTGACAGGACTCGAACCTGTAAAACACTCGTTCTAAGCGAGCGACGGTTTCCAATTACGTCACAGGGGCAGAAAAAATCGGGATGGTAGGATTTGAACCCACGACTCCTTGGCCCCAAACCAAGGCTTCTAAACCGCTGAATTACATCCCGTTGGTACTCCTGGTGGGACTCGAACCCACACTTTTTTAAAAAACAGATTTTAAGTCTGCCGCGTCTACCTATTCCGCCACAGGAGCAAGAGAACCAAGGTACTCCCGGTGAGACTCGAACTCACAATAAATCGCTTTTGAGGCGATCGCGTTTTCCAATTACGCCACAGGAGCCAAAGTTGGATGCCCCGCCAGGGATCGAACCTGGACTCTTCCGGGTCAAATCCGGAGGTGTTGCCAATTACACCACAGGGCATTGTGAGATGGATGCCTGGGTTGGGGTCGAACCAACCTCTCCGTGATTCAGAGTCACAGCGACTTGCCAATCGTCCACCAGGCAATACCAGTCCCCCAGGTCGGTTTCGATCCGACGACCTCCTGTTCTTCAGACAGGCGCTGCTACCAACTGAGCTACCGGGGGATAAAGGAGAGAGAGGGATTTGAACCCTCGTCGGATCTGTTCAATCCGATCAGTCTTTCCAAGACCGCGCCATCAGCCTCTCGGCCATCTCTCCAGGGTGGGTGTCATACACCCAGTTTATACAAAAAGGCGGAGAGGGAGGGATTTGAACCCTCGACGGTCGTTAAACCGCTCTTTCTTAGCAGGAAAGCGCCTTAAGCCACTCGGCCACCTCTCCAGAATGGGCCGGGAGGGACTCGAACCCCCATGTTCAGCACAATAGCACTTGATTTACAGTCAAGCTCCTTCACCCATTTGGATACCAGCCCATACAATGTGTGTGGCAGTGCCGACGGGATTTGAACCCGCAAACGCCGACTTGAAAGATCGGGGGCTTTACCAATTTGCCTACGGCACCACAGTTGGCGCAGGGACTGAGATTTGAACTCAGATCAACGGTTTTGGAGACCGTCATGTTAGCCGTTACACTATCCCCACGTTTGGTCGCAGCAGCGGGAGTTGAACCCGCATCAACCCAGTTATGAGCTGGGGACTTTACCATTAAGTTACACTGCGAGATTGAACTTGTATCCCAGCTTTGAAAAGGCTATATCCTAACCGTTGATGATGAGGATATATCCATTTCCATCGCATTTTTTATCGGGATTTTTCCAAATTTAATCCCTGCTGAACGGGAGTGACGGGACTCGAACCCGCGACGACTTGTTCGACAGACAAGTGCTCTACGCTAACTGAGCTACACCCCCATGAAATCAGCAGTGGATTACATGGAATTTGGAACAGTTTGGCGGTTAAGGGGGTGGGAATCATTCAAGGGAATCATTCCCACCGATTGAGTCCGCCATTGTTTCCGGTGTCAGGAAATGGCCCTTTGATTATTCAGTTTTCAAGGTTCGAGGTGAGCGTTTGGGTGGAGCATTTGGCTCTGTCCTTCTCGCTTCATATTTATATACTACATACATACTACAAAAGTGTCAAGGGGTTTTTGAAAAAATTTAGACTTTTTATTGAAATATTTTTTTAATGCTTGCTGTGAAAGGCTTTTAAGCGATTACTAAGCTCAGAATAAGGCCCAATTCAGACATACTACAATGAGACAAGACTCAAGGATAGACTGGATCCCGATGGGACAGGATAAATGGGGGTTCGGGTCTGAGGTAGAGTGGCGCTTACTGGGTTCTGGCATTCGACCTAAAACCCGGTAAAATCAGAAAGGTATCCTCAAAAAACAAGTCCATGTTGAAGCTATACTACAATCTGATTTCTTTTAACTCTCGCCGGGTCTGGATCTCTTTATTAGAAAAAGGGCTACCGTTTGAGTTAGTACCGATGAAACTGGATGGGGATCAGTTCAAATCAGAGTTTCTGGCGCTCAACCCGTTTCACCAAATTCCAGTTTTGGAAGATGAAGGATTTGTAATCCTGGAGTCTTTGGCGATTTTGGATTACTTAGAGGCAAAATATCCCACTCCTTCTTTACTGCCTGCGGATCCGCAGATGTTAGGGATTGTGAAGATGATAGAACTTTTGACTTTAACTCAGATGATGCCCCCGATGCGGCCTTTGATGATGAACTGGATGGGGTTTTCGCAAGAAAGTCCCGAAAAGTTGCAGGAAGCTAAACAGAATATGGCCCAGGTGTTACACTTTTTTGAAAGTCAATTAGCCGATCGCCCGTATTTTGGAGGCCAACAGCTTACCTTGGCGGATATTGTCGCCGGAACAGCCATTCCGTTTTTGCCCGGTTTGGGATTACCCCTGGAAGATTATCCTGGGTTAAAGGAGTGGTGCGATCGCCTAATGACTCGTGAGAGTTGGCAGCAAACCCAACCCACCCCGAAAGAAATTACGGCATTTAAAACTCAAATGAAAATCCTACTCTCTCAGCGTCAATAAACTAAGTGCAGTCAGGTAGGATAACCTTTTCTACCTGACTGAGTTTAACGCTATACTTAGCGATTTGTCATATCATAGCAATTCACCCGGTTGTTATAATTTAAGGCAATGTGAAGCAACAGGAGGAACCCTTGTTATTGATGAATATGGCTTTCATAGATGTTGCCCCCTATTACCAACAACTTCCGCATCAACATCAACCCTTAATAATCCTGCCCGAACACAGAGCATTTCCGGATTCAGATGGATTCAGTTCTAATTTTGTCGGTTTCAAAACCGGGTTCAACTCAAAGGAGAACTCCCAGTTTTTCCCAGAAATTGAAATTATTTCAGACCGGCAACAACTCCGAGGGGAGTGGGGGGAAAAGACTTATACGATTGATGTCCATGAATTGACGGTATTGGTTTTGGATACTTATGATTTAGAAAC
The DNA here is from genome assembly GCA_965650385.1 of uncultured Oscillatoriaceae bacterium. GTDB lineage: Bacteria > Cyanobacteriota > Cyanobacteriia > Cyanobacteriales > Laspinemataceae > Laspinema. Next base: position 15,486 of record CBFGOM010000055.1, on the reverse strand, counting down.
GGGAAATAGCATCGATCGCGAACTGAGTGGTACTATATTTGTTGATGCTGTGGTTAACCCTTTGACTGGACATATTGTTGCTGCTGTAGAGCTCGATTATGTTGCCAGCATCATCACCAGCGGTATTTTTATTATTGAACCCCAAGCGGAAGGATATGCCATTTATCCGGTTCAAGTTCCGGGGCCTAAAGCCTTTCCGAATGAGTTTTCGACTTACGGGTTAGGGGGTATTAGTTCCTTGAATTTTGTGGAAGATACGTTATTAGTGACTTATTCAAATGCGGCTAGTAATACATCAATCATGACGTTTAAACCGGGAAATACTCCTGCAATGGAATATCTGAATTGTGTGGATGTGGTCATTGGAGAAGGAGGCGGATTGTGTCGCAGAGTGGGCAAATAGGGAGGGCGATCGCATCACTGACTTAAAGGCAGAAAAATGGATTCCCCCGGAACGAACCCAGGGGTTTAAAATCACCCTGGGTTCATCGGTTTTAATCGACTTCCTTGAGTAAGGAAACTCCCGCATTCGCTTCCTCAGAACATTTGACGATATAGAACTCAGCCCGATCGCTCAAGGCGGTGAGAAAAACTCCAAAATCGTTCTGAGAATCCGTGGAGATCCAAGTCCCGCGTAAGCTGACTTCAACATACTCGCTATCGGCAACGCAGATGGAAATCATGTCGCCTGGATCGTTTAATGCCTCCGCTTCGAGAAATTTCAGTCCGGGCAAATCGGCAGGCAGCAAAAACGACGCGCTAGAGGGGGCGATCGCGATGCTTTCACCCACTCGCATCGCCACAACTGCACGGGTCGCCACGACGTCCTCAATGGAGTCAGGCAGACGCTCTAGGTTAAAGCCGGTTTCAGTATAAATGAACTTCAGCATTGCCAGTGATCTCTCGTCTTTGTGAGTTATTCTTGCTTCGCCTTTGAGTGAGAGTCTGAGTCGCCCGAACTTATGTGATTGACAACCAAGGGCATTTATATCCAGAATGGTGAAACATCAAAAATTTGTGGAACGATGGGCAATTCCTAATCTCAGATTCACTCCGTCTAAGTTCTTCCCTTAAGCTTTTCTCCAACGCGGGTGCAGAAATTGTACATCAAATTTCAGGTTTTTCTCACTCTTACCCCTTCAAATCGCTCCAGAATTGTTCTGCAAAGGAGATAGCCGGGTGGATTGGGGCCTTGAGTTTGCTTTTCAGGGACATTCCGGCTTCCATTGGGGTGCGATCGCCCTTGCGAGAATTGCAACTCATACAGGCGGTTACGACATTATCCCAACTGTGACTGCCGCCTCTGGATTTAGGCAAGACATGATCCAGGGTTAAATGTTTCGTACTGCCGCAGTATTGACAGGCATGGTGGTCCCGTTTAAGCACTTCGCGACGGTTGACCGGAGGCACTTTCCAAATCCGTTCAGTCCCTGTGATGGTCAAGCGGATATGGGGAGGAACCATCACCACTTGAGAGGGCGATCGCACCTCATACATTTGAGAGGTCTCCAGTCCAAAATCCTCACTAGTGCTGCCCTCGCTTAATTCCAAGGGTTCTGCCTTGCCTGCAATTAACAGGACAATTGCTCGTTTAATGTTGACTCGGCTAATCGGTAAGTAGTTTTTAGAAAACACCACCACCGATTTTGCTAACACATCCGTTATGCTATTCACGACTCGACTCCTTAAAAAAACAGCCCCCACTTCCATTCGTTAGGGGAAGCGGGGGCTGAAAAAACTCTTATTATTAGGGTCTTCTCGTCCTATGAGGGTGCAGCATCTCGTGGCTGTCCCTGCCGCTTCTTGTATGAATATTGGCCCATCCTGGTCGGTAACCAAACGGGGTTTTAAACTCCTCGCTCACCTGTAAATCTTTGACCGCATTACTATGATACTCAACCTTCCCGATGGACTCCAAAGCTGTAGCCGATGTCACGAGGCGATCGCCTGCGTCAACATCACGGCCCAAGCCATTGGCATACAGTCCGGTGATCATAGGAAGGGGGGGTAAAAAGTTCACGGTTAGATTTTTTGAAAGCAAGGACTTGAATTCTCCACCAAACATACTACACTAATATTACAGAGAATGTAAACCCTTCTGAGGAAAAAAGTTATGTCTGCGATTACTCGAACACCCACCACCGAAATGGAAGTCACCAGCATCCGCCTAGAGAGATCTCTGAAAGAAAGCCTCAAAGCCATTTCTGGGAATCAAGGCTATCAAGCCTTGATTCGAGACGTACTCTGGAATTATGTTCAGCAAAAATCAGGAGAGTATCGACCTTCATTTTCCAGAGAGGATATTCGAGTCAGTTTAGATGCGACAGCCCAACGAGAGGAACGGTGTGTCCTCACCGGCAAAGTGATTCGACCGCAAGAACCCATGTTATTAGGCTTAACCACGGGCGGCGATATGGTGCCGCTGAGTATAGAGAGTCTGGTTGGATAGTCGCGTCTCCCGCCTTCTTGTGGCTGGCGCAAGCCCAGGGCCGGGATTGTAGTGCTTTTTGGGTTACAAATTTAGAGGCGATCGCATTGAATCGGCGATCGCCTCTGTCGTTCTTCCCGTCCCATCGGTCCCCTACCCATCCCAATTTCCGGGGAGGGGACCCCACAAGGGTTAATTATTCCGATCGCCGATAATTCTCCCACGCTTCTGCAATCAGTCTCGGTGCTGTTTCTGCCGGAATTTTCAGCGCTTGAGCCAGTCTATCCAAATAGTGGGATTCTTCTGGCGTCACCTTGCCATCAACGATCGCAAAGGTGGCAGCTACGGCAAAAGCACCTTCAACCATATCATCGGGAAGGGCTTCAATGGCGGCATTAAACAAGGCCGAAGTCCCTTGACGGTCCCAAATTTTATCGACTTTGGCGGAAATTTTGTGGATATCTTCTGCCTCATACCCCTTCATCGCGCCACTTGCCATCAATTGATGGAGTAACTCCGATTGTTGTTCAGACATTTGACCATCGGCATAAACCACAATCAACGTAATGGCAAACAACGCTTCCACAGGCGTGAGTTTTTCCGTTGATTTCGCATAAGTTTGGAACAGTTTGTCATACTTGCTCATGGCATCCCCCGCTTGCGAACTCTCCAAAGTGAACCGGCATTACTGCATTCCCGGCAAGATCTGGCGAATCAAATCTGACGTCACGCGATCGCTGACAGTTGCCGCACCGATTTGGGTGGGTAACACAAACCGAACTTTTCCATCTTTCACCTTTTTATCGGTTTGGAGGGTGTCAATAATGTCCTCAAGGTTTAATCCTTCCGGTAATTTCGTCGGCAACCCGGCTTTTTCAATCAAGGCAAACTGACGGCGATCGCACTCCTCATCCCAGAGTCCCAATGCCACGGCTAACCGCGACGCTGCCACCATCCCGATCGCCACCGCTTCCCCATGATTCGTTCCCTTATAGTGCGTCAAACTTTCCACCGCATGACCAATGGTATGACCATAATTCAGAATTGCTCGCAATCCCGCTTCTTTTTCATCTTTGCCCACAACATCCGCTTTGCTTTGACAAGAACGGGCGAGGATTTCTTCCAAAAATCCGGCATCGACATAGCGCAACTGATCCAACCGTTTTGCCTGTTCCATCTGGGTGAATAACTCCGAATCCCAAATCACCCCATACTTAATCACCTCAGCCATTCCGGCTCGAAATTCCCGGACTGGGAGAGTTTTTAGTACCTCGGGGTCGATCGCCACCAACTTGGGTTGATAAAATGCCCCAATCAGATTTTTCCCCTGGGGATGATTCACCCCAGTTTTGCCCCCAATCGAAGCATCTACCATCGCTAAAAGGGTCGTGGGAACTTGAACAAAATTAATCCCCCGCAACCAAGTCGCTGCCGCAAATCCGGTCATATCTCCCACGACCCCACCACCTAAAGCAACCATTGTCGAGGACCGTTCTAGGCGCTGTTCCAGGGCCGCATCGTAAATTTTTTGAATGGATCGTAGGGTTTTGTATTGTTCTCCTGCCATCAGGATGCAGGTGGATACGTCAAATCCTGCGGCAGTTAAAGAGGACCGGAGGCGATCGCCATACCGTCGATCTACCACGGGGTTGGACACCACTAACACTTTTTTCCCCAACTTCAGGGGCTGCATTTGCACCCCGAGTTGATCTAAGGATTGAGGGGCGATCGCAATATCGTAAGAGTCCTGGGGCAGATTGACGCGGATAACAGACGGCATGGTAAACAACCCATTCACTAAACCTAGAGGGCTGTATTGTATCGCAAGCCATGATTCAATGGTGGGTAGCGATTTTAAATGGAGATACTTCTCAATGTCTGGAATCCTTGCTTACGCTTTGATTGTGGGTGGAGCCTTCGTCAGTGCCGTGGTCCTGATGTTCGGATTGCGTGCCGTCAAACTGATCTAATCCCAAATTCAGTTGCTAAAGACCTAGATAATACTCTTCAGCCCGCGCAGGCTGGCTTTGTTCCTGTAGCCCCAGGCTAAAGCCTGTGAGTGTTTATTCCTATAACCCGCTAAGGCGGGTTTTTTTATGGCAGCAATTTCGATGGGAGGTGCAGGGAAGAAAGAGGCGATCGCCCCGGATGGAAGGCAAAGAAGATTGCAGGTATTAAAAATAAACCCCAGATGCAACCCGCGATCCCCAAAGTTCCGTATTTTTGCGGAGACCTCCTATAATGGCACTTTGAGCCAAAGATCTGCGTCAGATGAGAGTGGGTAAGCAGCATCAATCTGTATTAAATTTACTTTTATTTTGCAAGTCTTCAGGAGTGCAGTCGGCTCTTTTTTTTGTGACCCTACAACCCATACTGACCCGATGAATCTGTCCTTGATCAACCCCTTCCGGTTATCGCGCCTCACCGTACCCCTGTGGTTTTTTGGCTTTGTCCCGTATAAATTGGGCGAAGCCTTATTAATTACTCTACTGCCGTTATTTATCGTTCAAACCATTGATGGCAGTGTCACTGATGTCGGACGAGTCCATTCCCTGACTTCCCTCGCCGGTGTCATTGCTTTTATGGTTTGGGGTAATCTTTCCGATCGCCTCAAACTGCGCCGACCCTTCCTGATCCTGGGATTTTGTGGATTTGCCCTCTGTACCGCCCTCACGGCGACTGCGCAGGGAATCGAGCAAGTCATGATATTCTGTACCCTGGGTGCATTTCTCATGGCCGCCATTACCCCGGTTGCCTCCGCCCTGGTCATTGATGGCAACCCAGAAGAGCGCTGGGCCAGTGCTTTTGGGCGATTTTATCAGATTTCCGGCTGGAGTTTTGTCGGGGGCGTTCTGTTGGGGGCCAGTTGGTTAGCCTTCATTCCCCTCCAGTGGACGAGTCTCGGACTGCGATCGCTGTTACTCTTAGCCAGTTGTGCCGCTACACTCAGCTTGATTCTCTGCTGGAAATGGGTCAAAGAACCGCGCAAGAGTTCAGAACACCGCCAGTATCAACCCGAGTTACATCATGTCATCTCTGTGGCCGTGATTGAAAGACGGGCGATGTTTTATTCCTCGCGAATGCTGTATTTTATCCTGCATCCGTCATGGCCGGTTAATCTGATTCAGAACTTCTCTAATCCCCTGCTGCTTTACTATGCTTGTGCCGCCGTCTTTTTCTTTGCGGTGAATGTTGTCTTTGTCCCCTTTCCGATTTTTCTCACTACCTATTTAGGGGCAACCAACACCCAAGTTTTATTGATCAGCATGGGTAAAGCGGCGATCGAGGCATTCTTTTATCTGCCAATGGCGCGGTTTATCCAAAAACGCAAAGGGGTTCACCTCCAAGCTGGGGCGACTGCCGTCCGCGTTGTCGTCTTCCTGATTTTCTCCCTAGTAGCGGTGATGCCTGTCCATCCCCTGAGTTTGCCCATTGTGGGCATCGCGCACCTCTTAACCGGCTTAACTTGGGCAGCAATCAGTATTTCTAGCACCACGATTGTCGCGACTCTTGCCCCCAAAGGTCAGGAAGCGATCGCAATGGGTTCCTATAATTCCCTCATTGGAATTGCCACAATTATCGGCAGTCTCGTAGGGGGGATGATCGCGGTTTCTTATGGATATAGTGCTTGTTTCATCACAGGTGCAATCTTAATGGGTTTAACCGCAGCCCGCTTATTTTGGATCGGCAGAATGCCGAACGTGATTTTCCAAAAAGAGGGAAATCGCCACCCGTAAGCCTTCCCACCCGGTATCTGACTAATTCCCGGATTCCGGTGACTGTTGGGATGCCAAAAACTCCCGAACTACTTCATCATATCGACGAAATTCCCCATCTACTTGATAGTTCATTTGTTGCATTTCTGCTTCTGAAATCAACCCAGCCAATTGGAGGATTACCGCTTCTAACTCCGGATATTTTTCTAAAGTTTCAGTCCGAATGATGGGAACGGCTTGATAAGGGGGAAAATAATTTTTATCATCTTCTAACACAACCAGCCCTAATTTATCAATCAATCCATTGGTAGAATCCCCGGCGATTAAATCCACTTTTTTATAAACTAAGGCCCGATACATTAATCCTAAATCCATGACTTCGGGAGGGCGGGCAAAGGTTAATTGATAGGTCGCTGCCAAGCCGGGAAAGCCATCTTCCCGACTCATAAATTCATAGCCAAATCCGGCGGTCCATTGGGGAGTATATTCCGCCGCATCGGAGAGAGTTTTTAAATTCAACGTCCGTGCATCTTCTCCCCGGACCATGATAGCAAAGGTATTATTAAACCCTAATGGCGGCATCACGGTTAAGTTAAATTGGTCTTGATAGGCTTGTTTGACCTTCTGGTAAACGGTTTCCGCGTCCGAGATTGGGGTCTGGTTTAAAATGGCGGTAAAAGCTGTACCCGTATATTCAATATAGGCATCAATTTGGCCGGTTTTGAGTCCATCATGACAGAGGAATGTCCCGCCTAAATTTAACTGGCGATCGACCGTTAATTGGGTTTGGGATTCTATTTGTTGGGCGAGGAGTTCCCCGAGGATATTTTGCTCAGTGAAATTTTTAGAGCAAATTACAATATCAGCCTTGTTAGTAGGGCCTGACTTTTCAGTTTGACATCCGGCAATTGTCCCGACAGAGAGGGTGTAAAGGGCTAAGACTAAAACTTGTTTTACCTTCATTTTTTGACCGTTAATTGATGTTCAAGCCATCCGATCGCCCCGTCGGCAATTAAGGCGATCGCCGCTGCGGGAACTGCCCCAGCTAAAATAAGTTGATTGTTCACCATCGAAATACCTTGAAAAATCAACGCCCCCAATCCACCGGCCCCGATCGCTGCCGCAATGGTTGCCGTTCCCACTGAAATTGCCGTTGAGACTCGCACCCCAGCTAAAATCACCCCCATTGCCAAGGGAATCTCCACTTGGGACAGCAATTGCCAATCCGTCATCCCCATTCCTCTTCCTGCCTCCCGAATGGCAGGGTCTACCCCAACAATGCCGGTATAAGTATTGCGAATAATCGGTAATAAGGCATATAAAGTTAGGGCAAAGATTGCAGGAACCGCCCCAATTCCGCCAATGATAGGAACAGAAATTAAAAACCCAAATAGGGCTAAACTCGGAACCGTTTGCAGAATATTGGCAACCCCCAGAATTGCAGAAGATAGCTGGGGTTTTCGAGTAATCAAAATGCCGAGGGGAATCCCAACGGTGGTAGCAATGGTAATGGCGATCGCCACTAAAAATAAATGTTCGCCACTGCGCCGCCAAATTTCTTCACTATATCGAATCAAAAAAAACTCATCCATTGTTAAGGCTGATAGAATTAACGACGTTTGATGGATTGTGCAATGGGTGAGCAACCGGGTTTTTCCCCGAGATTTTGTCAAGAAACTGAGTTCCTGGTTCCCGGGTCCTGCTAACCCTCAGCAATTCCCTCAAAAGTGGGAGTAGGGAGGCAGCGGATAAAGGCTTGAGCTTCGGGATGTTCCGATCGCAAAAATTCTGCGGGAGTGCCTAACAGGACCATTTTGCCATCCTGCATCAAGCCAATGCGGGTTGCCAAGCGTAACGCTTCCTGAATGTCATGGGTGACAAAAATTACGGTTTTGCCGAGTTGCTGTTGCAGGTGTTTAAATTCCCGTTGGAGTTCCAGACGGGTAATCGGGTCCACCGCCCCAAAGGGTTCATCCATGAGTAAGACGGGGGGATCAGCGGCTAGTGCACGGGCGACGCCGACGCGCTGGCGTTGACCCCCGGAGAGTTGGTGAGGGTAGCGGTGGAGGAAATGTTGGGGTTCTAATCCGACGAGTTCGAGGAGTTCGGTAACGCGGTTCTGGATGCGATCGCGGTCCCACCCCTGAAGAGACGGGACGAGACCTACATTTTTAGCCACGGTGAAATGCGGAAACAACCCAATGTCCTGAATGACATAGCCCATGCGTCGGCGCAACTGAATCGGGTCCCATTGAGTGGTAGGTTTGCCCTCAACGAGGACCTCCCCACTGGTGGGAATTCGGAGTGCATCCATCAGGGCGATCGTGGTGCTTTTGCCGCTGCCACTGCGTCCAATCAGCACTAAGGCTTCACCCCGGTTGACTTTAAAATTCAAATTGGAAACTAAATTGCGCTGATTCACCCGAAAGGTGACATCCCAAAATTCTACAACGGAATCGTTAACAGGGGGGTTTGGTAAAGACATAGATCGATGGATCTGGGGATCGAGGGGAGGAATGCGGAAGAATTGCAGTGGGAAAGACTTGGAGGGTTTTGGCGGCTGTCCTCCTGTGATGGAACCGTTGAGTCAGTTCCGTTTGTGGATTATGGAAGAGTGGCGATCGAGTAAAGTAAATTAAGGAAGGCACTGGAGGAGGAGCGCAGGGTTGTGAGTAGAAAATAAGCTAGGGCAATGGTGTTGCAGAGGGAGATAGGTTTGTAAATTTATAGAAAATGGCTCCTACGCTGGAGATCTCGGCCCAAATTTAGGGAGGCGATCGCCAGGGGGAGAACAGAACACAACGCCAAATGCCAAACCGGGCATTCAGACTGACCTCGCTCAGATTTTAAGCCATTCGCGCCCAAAAGCAACCTTGGCGTTGAAACTGGGCAATAATTATCGATGCGCGGAAATGAGCGCTATGCTACAAAGCCTTAAGGAAGGCATACAGTAAGGGGAGCAAAGGGAACCCGAAAGCAATGCATAAGATCCTGTTGGTAGAAGATAATGAGATGAATCGGGATATGCTATTGCGTCGTCTGAAGCGTCGGGGCTATGAGGTCATCGTAGCCGTTGATGGCGGACAAGGCGTCACAATGGCCCATGCCGAAACACCTGACTTGATTTTGATGGATATGAGTTTGCCGGTACTGGATGGGTGGGAAGCAACCCGGCGGATTAAAGCGGCACCAGATACTCAATGGATCCCAATTATTGCATTAACTGCTCATGCCATGTCTGGCGATCGCGAGAAATGTCTGGCGGCAGGATGCGATGATTATGACACTAAACCCGTGGAATTTCCTCGGTTGTTGGAGAAAATTCAGTTACATATTTCCAAGCAACCCACTGTTTAGGATGCTTCTGGCATTCCGATACTCAAGGGGGAGAAGGGATGAAAAAATTTTCAGGGGTGCGATCGCCACGGGGTTAATTTCTTCCCACTTGAACACCACTACATGAAATTTCTATCAGTTCATAGAAGTTTTGAGCGATATTTTTAAGTATTTTGGGTTCTCAAAACGCAAACTAGGGATTTTTAAGGGAGGGGGTTTCTCAGTCAATCTTAAAAGCAGGAGCTCTGAATAACAGGGCAACGGCCTTTATCCATCACCCTCGTTTTTTCTAATCATTTATCCCCCTTTACAAGTTTAGGTTATTTTCTGATTTTTGGGTTAGTCTCAACCCTAATTTTAGTCAATATCTATGGGTCATCTATGGGTCATAAAATCAGGCAAGAATAGAGAAAAAAGGAGGTGAGTTCATCATGCCCAGCATCTGCTAGTTTAGGCAGAAATTTTAGGGTTAAACCCCCCAAATTTAAGGTTGCCCATTGTCTGAAATTTAGGTCAGCGCTTCATGTCTTTGAGATGGTCTAGTATCGACAATCAAAAATAGCGGTTAGGAAAGCAGGGGAAAATATCCCCTTGATGACAAGACAGGAACTCTAAAAAGCACAGTTCAAGTCAAACAAACCCTCTTCGCCAAAGAGATCTCATCCAGATGCCTATTAATTTCTCAGCCCCGAATTTTCAGCCCAATCCTAACGGGAACTCTAACCCGAAAAATCACCAACGCGGGCTAATTCAATCTTACACCCTGGTGGGAATCCTCTTGGGTTGCACCATCCCATTCGGTGCATGGATTCTGGATATCGTGGTTCAAGAGGTAGACTGGTCTTTGGGGGCGATCGCCCAGGTCCATACAACCAATCCACTCCACTGGATCCTAGACCTCAACCCTCTCTTCTTCGGCTGGATGGGGTGGACCTTGGGACAATTAAAAATCGCCCAGAAAACAGCCCCCCCGGCCTCTTTCCTCCTCAGTCCTGTCACAACTGATAACTTGGGTATTCCATGCCTGGGAACCCCTACCGCAGATCAACTGGCAAGTTACCTAAATCATCTCCCCGTCGCCGTCATTGAATTGAACCTCAAGGGTGAGATTCAAACTTGGAATTCCACGGCTGAAACCCTGTTTGCCTATCCCGCCAGGGAAGCGATCGCTACCCCTTTACTGACGACAATCATCACCAAAAAAAGCCGTCCTGATTTCCAAAACCGCTGGAATCAGTTTTTATCCCACCCCTGTAAACAACGTTGGCGATTAGAAAATCGCACCCGCGACGGCAGAACTCTAACGTGTGAATGGAATGTTCTTCCCCTTCTTAATCAATCGAGTGAACTCATTGGAGTTGCTGCCTTAGTATGCGAAATTACACAGCAAGTCCAAACGGAAACAGCTTTGCGCGATAGCGAAGTCCGATTACGCCGACTGTCTGAAGCCACCTTTGAAGGCATCCTCATTCATATCCGAGGAAAAGTTATCGATGTTAATCAAGCCCTTGTGAATATGATTGGCTATTCGGAAGACGAATTAATCGGTAAAAATGCCTTTGATTTTTTAACCCCCCATTCTAAAAAAATTGCTTTAAAAATGATGAATATAGGGGATGAAACCCCCTATGAAGTTCAGGTTTTAAAAAAAGATGGCACAATTTTTGCCGGAGAAGTTCAAGGGAAAGAGATTTTAAATTCTGAGGGAGGAGTTCGAGTCGCAGCAGTCCGAGATATTAGCGATCGCAAACGGTCCCAAGACCTAGAAAAACTCCTAATTGCGACCGTGACTGAAAATCAACGCACCCTCGCCACCCTCATGAGTAACCTTCCCGGGATGGTTTATCGCTGTAAAAATGACCGAGATTGGACAATGGAATTTGTCAGCGATGGATGTATCACTTTAACTGGATATAATCCAGAAGATATCATCGGAAGTTGCCGGGTTTCTTTTTCCCAAATCATCCACCCTGATGACCAAGAAAAGCTGTGGCAAAAAGTCCAAGCTAGTCTACAAAACCAACAGCCTTTTGAATGCGCTTACCGCATCATCACTCGGACTGGAGAAACCAAATGGGTTTGGGAACAAGGACGAGGGATTTTTTCAGTTACTGGAGAATTATTTGCCCTAGAAGGTTACCTAACTGATATCACCGAACGGACAAAATCGGTAGAAGCCTTGCGCCAAAGTGAAGCGCGTTATCGGGCTATTTCTGAACTCGCTTCGGATTTTGTGTATTCCATGACCTTGAATGATCACGGTGAACCGATCGCTGAATGGGTCACCGAATCTTTTAAACGAATCACCGGCTATACCCGAGAAGAAATCAATCAAAAAGGCGGGTGGCATCGGGTGATTCATCCCGAAGATTTACCAAAGTTTCGGCAATTTGAACGAGAAATGCTGGGGGAAAATGGGGCGGTCTTAGAATACCGAATTTTTACCAAATCGGGTAATATTTGTTGGTTGCGTGATTCGGCACGAACCGTTAACAACCCTGGAGAAGAACCGACCCAGAAGATTTTAGGTTCAGTGCAGGATATTAGCGATCGCAAGCGGTCCGAGTTCCAAATGTTACAAGCGATGTCTTTATTAAGCAAAAGTGAAGCTAAAAATCGCGCTTTGCTTAATGCGATGCCTGATTTAATGTTTCGCTTTGATCGCAAACAAACGATTCTGGATTTTAAACCCGTAAAAGGGATCGATTTTGGGAACTTGACCGGCCAATTTTTAGGAAAAAAATTGAGTGATTTATTGTCTGAAAAAGTTGTTGCTGATTGTATTAATGCGTTGGAAAGAACCTTAGCAACTCATGAAATTGAAATCTTTGAATATGACTTAAATATTAACGAAGAAGTCTATAGTTATGAAAGCCGAGTGGTGGCGAGTGGAGATAAAGAAGCGCTGGCGATCGTCCGAGATATTACAGCCCGCAAACGGTCAGAGGCAGAAAAACTCCAATTAATCGCCTCTTTGCAAGAAAGTGAAGAAAAATATCGGTCAGTAGTGAATACGGTTCAAGAAGTCATTTTTCAAACCGATCTCCAGGGATGCTGGACTTTCCTAAATCCGGCTTGGACTGAAATCTCTGGATACAGCATTGAAGAAAGTCTCGGCAGGCCATTTTTAAACTATATTCATACCGATGATTACCCAGAGACTCAACAAAAATTCCTGAAATTGGTCCAGCGGCAGACTGATATTTGCCGCCATGAGGTTTGTTATCTCACCAAAACAGGCGATCGCCGCTGGATGGATGTTTATGCCAGACTGCGACTCTCTCCCGATGGAACCATTATCGGCATTGCTGGAACCCTCAACGATATCAGCGATCGCAAGAAAGTCTCCCAACAATTGCAAGAAGCCAAAGCCGCCGCCGAAGCAGCCAACCGCGCTAAAAGTGCTTTTCTTGCCAACATGAGCCACGAACTGCGAACCCCCCTCAATGCCATTATCGGCTACAGCGAAATTCTCCTCGAAGAATCTGAAGATTTAGGGTCTGAAGAATTCATCCCCGATTTGCAAAAAATCCAGGTAGCCGGTAGACACTTACTCTCCCTAATTAACGATATTTTGGACATTTCCAAAATCGAAGCGGGTAAAATGGAAATCTATTTAGAAACCTTCGATATTCCAACCCTCCTTGAGAATGTCATCGCCACCGCCAAACCCTTGATTCAAAAAAATAACAATACCTTAGAATCAATCTGTCCACCTGATATCGGAACCTTATATGCAGACTTAACAAAAATCCGCCAAGTGTTATTAAACCTATTGAGTAATGCGGCTAAATTCACCACCGAAGGTACCATCACGTTTGAAGTCTCCCGGGACCTCTGTTGGATTACTCAGCCGTCTTTAAATTCATCTCTTGGGGAGTCTGGGGACCTGATGAAGACAGATTTTACCCCCCCTGTCTCCGATGACCCGCTGGGGCCTCCATCTCCCTGTATTGTCTTTCGGGTGACGGATACCGGAATTGGCATGAGTCCGGAACAAATGAATCAAATTTTTAATGCCTTTACCCAAGCAGACCCTTCTACGACGCGCAAGTATGGGGGTACAGGTTTAGGATTAGCTATTTCTCAGCGATTCTGCGAGATGATGGGAGGTGAAATCTCCGTTAGTAGTCAAGTAGGAGTGGGTTCCACTTTTACGGTCCGTCTGCGGACTGTTTCAGTTCAGCCTCAGCCCTAAATGGTCAAACGAAGTATTTTCTCTGGGAAATTTTCGGGCCCTGGGATAGAAACTCCAAGAAATAGGTAGAATCCTAGGAAGTTTCCATCGAGAAACGGGATGTCGCCGAATCACTTGCACCACGGCGAGAGAGCAAACGCCATCAGGGGTTGATTTGCTCCTTCACTCTCAGTACACCCAGCTATGCGGACACTAATGCCATGATGCGATCGCCCAAAACTCCTCTCATACTCCCTTCGGTTCTGGTTTGTCTAACCCCCCCTGGACTCAATACCCGGTGGGACGACACAAACAAAGCCCCCTTAATCAGGGCTACCCTCAAAACAGAACGTTGACCCCCGGATTTGGTATCAATCCGTTCAACCTCCTGCCGGATCTCCAGGATCCCAGGGCTAACGGAACCCCATCGTCTCCTAGAGGCGATCGCCGGTTCCTTACGGGTTAACCCCATTAAACCCCTGCCCGATTCCTATTTCGAGCCTGCTAGATTTTAAAGAGTCGATGCCATGAACCTTGACCAAGCCTCGGTGCTGGTAGTTGATGATGTTGAAGCCAACCGCGATCTCCTCTGCCGCCGCTTGAAGCGGCAAGGCTACCACGTCAAAATTGCTGAAGATGGACTGAAGGCACTCGAATTAATCCGAGCGGAACCCTTCGATCTCGTGCTACTCGATATTATGATGCCCCATCTTAATGGCTATCAAGTCTTAGAGGAAATTAAGGCTGATTCCAGTCTGCGTCATATCCCCGTGATTATGATTTCCGCTGTGGATGATATTGATAGTGTGGTCAAATGCATTGAATTGGGCGCAGAAGACTATCTCTCTAAACCGTTTAACCCGGTCTTGTTAAAAGCTCGGATTAGTGCTTCTTTGGAGAAAAAACGCCTCCGAGACCAAGAACAAGCGGTTTTACAAAAATTACAAGATGAACAGGCTAAATCTGAACTGCTCTTGCTGAATATTTTACCCAAACCGATCGCGGAACGGTTGAAGGCCGGGGAACGGACGATCGCGGATAATTTTTCTGATGTGACGGTTCTGTTTGCTGATATTGTCGGCTTTTCTCAGCTTTCTTCTCATTTATCTCCCCCAGAATTGGTGGAGTTTCTCAACCATATTTTCTCGTTGTTTGATGAGTTAGCGGATAAATATGGCTTGGAAAAAATTAAAACCATTGGCGATGCCTATATGGTGGTCGGAGGATTACCCATGCCTAGGCCGGACCATGCCCAGGCGATCGCTCAAATGGCATTGGATATGCTCGACGCGACGACCCAATTAAAAACAAATCATGGGGAAACCATCGCTATGCGAATCGGGATCAGTACGGGCCCGGTGGAAGCTGGCGTCATTGGTACTAAAAAGTTTAGTTATGACTTATGGGGAGATACGGTCAATACCGCTTCTCGCATGGAATCTCACGGCATTCCTGGACGGATTCAGGTCACGAGTTCGACTTATGAATGTCTGGCTGATGATTTTTTATTTGAAAACCGGGGCCTGATTCCCGTCAAAGGCAAAGGAGAAATGTTGACCTATCTTCTCATGGGTAAAAAACCTATTGTTTAGTTTAATTCAAGCTGATAATTATTTAAAAATTCTCTAGGTTTTCTATGTTTTAAAGCCGTGAATTAAAGCCGGAAATCCGTCGGGTTGCTCTCCAGGGTAACTACGCGAGCAAAGCTGAGATCTTCCTGCGCTTAACCTCAAGCGGTACCAGGGGCGATCGCCAAATTGCCCTGGGTTTGAGGCTGGCTCAAGGGGCGATCGCCCTCTATATGTGCTGGCTGCACTGGAATCTCGCCG
>CBFGOM010000054.1:0-32496 GCA_965650385.1 uncultured Oscillatoriaceae bacterium | reverse complement strand
ATCGGGCGAACTTGCTTCGCAAAGCCGGAGAATTAATGGAAAAACGCCGCCATGAATTATCCGCTTGGATGGTATTAGAAGTCGGCAAACCCTTACGGGAATGTGATGCAGAAATCTCCGAAGCCGTTGATTTTTGTCGCTATTATGCCGATGAAATGGAACGACTCAATAGCGGAGTGAATTACGATGTCGCCGGAGAAACCAACCGCTATCATTATCAACCCCGGGGAATTACCGTTGTCATTTCTCCCTGGAATTTCCCCTTTGCCATTCCCGTTGGTATGACAGTTGCTTCCTTGGTTGCGGGAAATTGTACCTTGTTAAAACCGGCGGAAGTTTCATCGGTAATTGCTGCTAAATTTGCCGAAATTTTAGTCGAAGCGGGAATCCCATCGGGAGTTTTTCAATATATTCCTTGTAAAGGTTCAAGCGTAGGTTCTCATCTGGTGAAACATCCGGATGTGAATACCATTGTGTTTACGGGTTCCCAAGAAGTGGGCTGTCAAATTTATGCCGAAGCGGCAATTTTGCAACCGGGACAAAAACACCTGAAAAAAGTGATTGCGGAAATGGGTGGCAAAAATGCCGTAATTGTCGATGAAAGTGCGGACCTCGATCCAGCAGTAGCAGGGGTTGTGCAATCGGCGTTTGGATATAGTGGACAGAAATGTTCCGCTTGTTCGCGGGTAATTGTGTTAGAACCCGTCTACGAAACCTTTGTGAATCGGTTAGTTGAAGCCACGCGATCGCTGAATGTTGGGGTGGCAGAAGAACCGAGTACCCAAGTTGGACCCGTGATTGATGCCAACGCGCGCGATCGCATTCAAGGTTATATTGCCAAAGGAAAAGCCGAGGCGGAATTAGTCCTAGAAATGGAAGTTCCAGAAACCGGCTATTTTGTAGGACCCACAATTTTTAGTAACGTGAAACCCGATGCTGCGATCGCGCAAGAAGAGATTTTTGGTCCCGTTTTATCGGTGATTCGCGCGAAAGATTTCGATGAAGCGTTAGAGATTGCTAATGGGACAAATTTTGCCCTAACTGGTGGGTTATATTCCCGAACCCCTTCTCATATTGAGCGCGCTTATGCGGAGTTTGAAGTAGGCAATCTCTATATTAACCGAGGCATTACCGGGGCGATCGTGGCGCGGCAGCCTTTTGGTGGATTTAAGCTGTCTGGAGTAGGTTCTAAAGCAGGAGGACCGGACTACCTGTTACAATTTTTAGAACCCCGTCACGTCAGCGAAAACGTCCAACGCCAAGGATTTGCACCCATTGAAGGAGTAGATTAAGAGGGATGGTCATTGGTGATTAGGCATTGAGATTCATGCCTAATCACCAACAACAAATGACTAACAACAAATGACATCAGACAAATGATCCATGACAACTATCCGCTTTGTTGATTTATTTGCGGGTATCGGTGGGATGAGATTAGGCTTTGAGAAAGCAGCCGAAAAGCTTTCTCTCAAAACCCACTGTGTTTTGAGTAGTGAAATTAAGGCAGATTCTGGCTGGGTTTATCAACAAAATTTCGGCGAGTCTCCCCAATGCGATATCCGGACTCTGGAAAAGCTGCCGCCTCATGATGTTTTATTAGCGGGGTTTCCCTGTCAGTCGTTTTCTGCTGCGGGTAAAAAGGCTGGATTTCAAGATACGAGAGGAACCCTATTTTTTGAGATTACTCGCTTAATTGACACCTATCAGCCGCAAGCTTTTTTGTTTGAAAATGTGCGAGGTTTGTTAACAAATGATGAGGGTAAAACCCTTAAAACAATTCAACATGAAATGCAAGTTAGAGACTATAGTTTTGACGTATTTGTGCTGAATAGTGCTAATTTTAATTTACCCCAAAATCGCTTGCGGCTCTATCTCGTAGGGTTATTAAGGGCTACTCCTAAATATCGGTTATTTTCGGACTCTGGCCCGAAAGATTCTCATTCATATAATCCTCAAAACTTTTCTAGCGGTTTCCCGGGTTCAAAACCTGTCACAGTGGCCGATATTTTAGAAGAAAATCCTTCATCAGACCATGATTGTTCATCAGAATTTGTGAGGGCGTTGAAACGCCGATTAAAAGGGGATTTGAATCGATTGCATGGGATGCGATTAATTGATTATCGTGGGGGGAATTCGATTCATTCTTGGGAATTGGGGTTGCGCGGGGAATGTAGTGCGGATGAAATTGAGTTGATGAATCGGTTTATTCTGAAGCGGCGCAATAGCCAATTTGGAAAAGAGCAAGATGGGAAGTTGCTGAGTCGGGAGCAAATTGCTACGTTTTTTGATGTGCCCAACTTGGAGGGGATTTTACAATCGTTGGTCTTAAAAAATTATCTTAAAATTGTCCAAGGAAAATATAAGCCAGTTTCTGGTAATTTTTCTTTTGAGGTATATAAGTTTTTAGACCCTCAAAAAATTGCGGTGACGTTAGTGGCGAGTGATGCTAATCGGCTGGGGGTTTATCATCAGGGGCGAGTTCGCAGAATTACTCCCCGGGAGGCGGCGAGGTTACAGGGATTTCCTGATGAGTTTATCCTGCATCCGAAGGGCGATCGCGCTTATTATCAGTTAGGAAATTCGGTGAGCATTAATGTGGTGGAAGCAGTGGCCCGAGAGGTGATTTTAAATCTCAAATAGCAAGGGTATAACGGAGTGAACCCATCTCCCCTATTCTCCCCATCTCCCCTATCCTCCCCATCTCCCTGCTCCAGACTATGAGACAATCAATAGAGCAATATTCACCGCTGTAGCCGGAGTGTTCGAGCAACTCCCAAGCCTAATCATGACCAAAACAGCCGTTATCATAGACGGGAAAGCCGTCGCTGAAAAGATTCAAGGCCAACTGCGATCGCAGGTGGAGGCGTTAGTACAGAAAGCTGATCGCCCGCCTGGGTTGGCGGTTCTGATGGTGGGGGATAATCCTGCCTCTGCTGCTTATGTTCGGAATAAGGAACGGTCCTGTGGGAAAGTTGGAATCGCCTCATACGGACGACATTTCCCCAAGGAAACGACTCAAGAAGAATTGATGGAGGCGATCGCGGAACTCAACGAAGATGATCGCGTAGATGGAATTTTGGTGCAACTGCCGTTACCGAATCATCTGGATATGGTTGCTGCCATTAATCACATCCATCCCGATAAAGACGTGGATGGATTGCACCCGGTGAATTTGGGACGGTTGATGCGCGGGGAACCGGGATTATGTAGTTGCACTCCGGCTGGGGTAATGGCCCTCCTGCGAGAGTATGGCATTGATCCCAAAGGCAAACAGGCGACGATTGTTGGGCGCAGTATCCTGGTGGGGAAACCGATCGCCTTAATGTTGTTGGCAGCGGATGCCACAGTCACAATGGCGCATTCGCGATCGCCGGACTTAGGTGCAGTTACCCGCAATGCAGATATCCTGATAGTGGCCGTCGGACGTCCGGAACTGATCACCGCTGATATGATCAAACCCGGTGCTGTTGTCATCGATGTTGGCATCAACCGCGTCACGGATTATGAAGGGAAATCTAGGTTAATCGGAGATGTGAACTATGATTCAGCCACCCATGTTGCCGGATTTATTACCCCAGTTCCAGGAGGGGTGGGACCGATGACGGTGACTCTCCTGCTGCAAAATACGGTAGAAAGTTATATTCGGCGGTTGGGACTCCGGTAAAAATGAGATTTTGAAAGCGGGGGTTTTGAGGGGGTGATTAAAAATTAGCCCCTCAGAACTCCCGCTTTCAGCGTATCTTTTTTCTCAAAAATTCCAGTGGGAAAAATACCTCAAACCCTTACAATAGGTTGAGACTCAAGGCAGTGCAAGCGGCCAAAGTTAGCCCGCTTACTCGGTTTAGGGTCAGTCGCCTAGATCACTTGTAACGGGTGTCAAAAGCAGCGTAAGCTCATCATCAACACCAACCGCCTCCAGCGGTGGAATCGTCAGCTCATAAGACAAGTACGAGGAAGGAAGGGATGGTTTTAACCAATGATACGGATTCCGTCAGGAAACAATCCGAATTTGATTTATCAACGTATTTAGGGGAACGGCAGGCTTTGGTAGAAGCCGCACTGGACCAATCTCTGCCGATCAAGCCCCCGGAAACAATTTATGAGGCGATGCGCTATTCCCTGTTGGCGGGTGGTAAGCGTCTGCGTCCAATTTTGTGTTTAGCCAGTTGTGAACTGGTGGGGGGTACGGTGGAAATGGCGATGCCAACTGCTTGCGCCTTGGAGATGGTGCATACCATGTCCTTAATCCATGATGACCTTCCGGCGATGGATAATGATGATTACCGTCGGGGTAAGCTGACGAATCATAAGGTTTACGGGGATGACATCGCAATTTTGGCCGGGGATGGGTTGTTGGTGTATGCCTTTGAAGTGGTGGCAACCCAAACTCAGAATGTCCCAGCACCTCGGGTTTTAAAGGCGATCGCTCACTTAGCTCATGCGTTTGGCGCTGAGGGCGTGGTTGGGGGTCAAGTCGTCGATATCCAATGCGAAGGCAAGCTAGATACTACGGTCGAAACTCTCCATTTTATCCATACCCATAAAACTGGGGCGTTACTCGAAGCCTGTGTAGTCTGTGGGGCTATTCTGGGAGGCGCTTCCGATGAAGATTTGCAAAAACTCTCGCGCTATGCCCAAAACATTGGGTTAGCCTTTCAGATCATTGATGATATTCTCGATATTACCAAGACTCAGGAAGAGTTGGGCAAAACTGCCGGAAAAGACTTGCAGGCACAAAAGGCGACTTATCCCAGTATCTGGGGATTAGAAGAATCGACTCGGCAGGCTCAAGCGTTAATTGAGCAGGCTAAGGCAGAACTAGCAAGTTTTGGCAATCAAGCGATACCTCTTCTGACCCTCGCGGATTTTATCACCAACCGCAATAATTAAAAGGCGTAAAACACCATGCAGGAGATCGGCAATATCATCGACAACCGCGTGCTGCTGGTTGCAACTCTAGCCTGTTTGATCGCTCAATCAGCGAAGTTAGCGATCGAACTGGCGAGAAATCGCAAGTTTAATTTTCGCATTCTGGTGGAAACGGGCGGAATGCCGAGTGCTCATTCGGCTTTGGTTACTGCCTTAGCAACCGGCATCGGACAAACCGCAGGTTGGAATAGTACCGAGTTTGCCCTGGCTACAATTTTTGCGGTAATCGTGATGTATGATGCCGCAGGAGTCCGACAAGCTGCCGGAAAGCAAGCGCGGATTCTCAACCAAATTGTGGATGAGTTTTTTAGTGATGACCACGAGTTAAATGAAGCACGGTTAAAGGAACTCCTCGGTCACACTCCGTTTCAGGTGATTGTCGGGGCGATTTTAGGGGTTTGTATTGCCTATATTGCAGGTCAAACCTATTGAATAACCTGAACTGACGGGGGGGGAAACCGTTTGAGCCACCTCCGGTTCCCTCCCCTCTGTTTTGGGGGAAGGGACCGCAGAGTGCATTAGTCTAAGCGAACGGCGTCGTCTAATAAAATCACGTTACCGCTATCCACGACGGTGGCAAAAAAACCGCGATCGCTCAGGGTTTGCAAAATCTGATTGGCCTTGTTTTGTTCACGGGTCACTTCAGCTAACAAATAAGGCCGTTGTCCGTAGGAGACTAATCCGATATCGGTTTTCAAGATTTGCCACAATTCCCCAGCGACTTGGGGATTACTGAAAAAATCCACCAAGACGGCATACCCGGTTTCTAGGGGTTGCGGATTGTAGGTCCCTGCTGAGGGGATGACCGGGAGAGGACTGGGGGTAGCCGCCACACCGGCAGGACGGACGACATAAGCGGCAATTCCGACTTGAGAATTGACATACTCCGCCCATTCTTGGGCCTGGTCCGCATTTCCAAACCCCCCAAGACGGGTGACGGTTTCATTGACATAGTTACAAACCGCAGTCTCGATCGCCCCTGGAATCAATCGCCGAATCTCTTCCTGCGCCGCAACTGTTGCCGTGGGGACCAGGACTAGATACTCGTCTGGGAGGGGGGGTTGACAGGCTGGATAGGTTGGTTGAGCATGACTCTGAGGGGCGAACAGGGTTAACCCACTCAGGATGAGGAATGCTGGACTCAACCAAGAGTGCGATCGCTTCAAACAGGTTCTTAGGGATAGCCGCATAGTTATGATCCCGGGTCTCTCTCCAAGTATTAATCAGGCAGTTTAATGGATTCCTTAACTCCCTTGGGAGGCTAATGGATCGGGAATCGACGCAGAAGGGGCCTGAAATTGGCCGGTCAGCACATATTCCAGACGCAATTTTAACCAGGTGATAAATTGCGGATTGGTGGAAATCACCGCTACGGAGGGTTGCGGGCATTTTGCTTTCACTTCGGCCATTTCTGGCGCTTCCAGAAAGGCGGGTTGATTCACTTGCCAAAAATCAATCTCTTTTTCGGTTTCGTGGTAATGTCTAGTCCGTTCTTTGAGAACCTCTTCAAAGGGTTCTTCCTCTAATAAGAATTTTTGGCTTGCTAGAACGTAGTGATAAGTTTGCATGGTGGTGGTTGGCTTGTACAAGTCTCGATCGAGTATCGTACAACATTAAAGTAACTCATGCGGAAAAAAAATCAACCCCGCACCTTAAACCTAGCGGATTTTCTTGCTAAGGTTTCTCAAAATTATCCTCGGGGTTCCCTGGGATACGGGATCCGTACCCCAGGCGATCGCGGAGGGTTTTTCCCCCTTGCTTCGATTAGATTATCCCCTCAAATTTCATCCCAATCTCTACTCTTTATCTCTGAAAATCCCCTAAAATTACTTTTGTTATAGGGTTTATTAATGACCTTGCATCGCTTGTTTCATCTCTCGAACAGCACGCTCTAATCCGACTAAAACCGCGCGAGAAATAATGGTATGACCGATATTCAGTTCTTCCATTCCTAATAGGTGGGCGATGGGATAAACGTTCCAATAGGTAAGTCCATGTCCGGCATTAACACGCAACCCGGAAGAGATGGCCTGGTTACAACCTTCGCTTAAAATCGCTAATTCTCGATCGCGTTCGGCTTCGGTTTTGGCTTCTGCATATTGTCCGGTATGCAGTTCAATAAATTGCGCTTTGACTTGAACAGAGGCGTCAATTTGAGCGCGATCGGCATCAATAAATAAACTGACGGGAATTCCTGCTGATTGTAAGGTATCTACCACTCCTTCCATGCGATCGCGTTGTCCCGCGACATCCAGTCCGCCTTCCGTTGTCAGTTCTTCTCGTCGTTCCGGAACCAAGGTCACATAATCGGGTTTAATATCCAGCGCAATTTTTACCATTTCGTCTGTCGCCGCCATTTCTAGGTTTAAATGGGTCCGGACGGTTTCTCTCAACAGACGAACGTCACGGTCTTGAATATGTCTCCGGTCTTCGCGTAAATGCACCGTAATCCCATCGGCACCGGCAAGTTCGACTAAGGTCGCTGCCGCTACGGGATCCGGTTCTACGGTCCCCCGTGCTTGTCGAATGGTGGCAATGTGGTCAATATTAACCCCAAGTGTAGCCAAGGTCAATGTCTCCTGATGTTTTGATTAACGAGTGTTTGATTAATTTTAATCTATGGCGTTTCTCCCTTATCTCCCACGGTCATTAGTGATTAGTCATTGGTGATTGGTCATTTGTAATTTGCCGAGGTGCATACTCTATCCACCCATGACCCCTGACTAATTTTTTTATAGTCCGATGATCTACACTAGAAAAATCTTCCGACTGGCTTAAGAATGACTCTTGAAGGTTTAGGCTTAGTTAAGGCATCTATTGAAGAGTCTTTTATCTATCTTTACCCCCTCAATTTTATCTCATTCATCAAGTGAATTTATGGCGATTTCTCTGGAATTTACGTTAAAGCGTCAAGATTTTGAAGAAAGCCTGATGATTTATACCCAATCCAAGCCCTATTTGCGGTATCTGGGAATTGGCCTGACTTACATTCTCCTAATATTATTTGGGTTTTTGGCCTTTTTAAAAGTTTATGCTTTAATTAATAATGATATTGATTTTTTAAAAAGGGTAGACCAATCCTTGTTGATTTCTGCCGGGTTTATTCTGTTCTGCAATCTTAGATTTTGGCACAAAGCCATGACTTGGTTTATGTGGAAAGTTGCACCGTTTTTAAAAGAGCCTGTTTTTGTTCAAATAGAAGATTCAGGATTCAGTTACAAAAATGCGGTGATGAAAAGCGAAATTGAATGGAGTGCAGTACAGCAGGTGCTTGAATCAAACCATGTGTTTTTTATTCTTCATAAGCTCAAGGCTTCTTATACGCTGCCTAAAAGAAGTTTTACCCCAGAGGATATGAATGAATTCAAGCAGATTTTAGCCGCCAATACGATTCAAATCGAGAGAAAATAGAAGAGGATTGGGAGCATCTCATCCCAAATCCGGAGTTCAAAAGTCTATTTTGTGTATTAGCCCGCCTACGCAGGATAAGAAAGAAACCGACTTTGAACAACCGGATGGGTATAAGCTTTCTGCTGTTTTTAGGGCGATCGCCAGACTTGGATAGTTTGATCCCAACTGGCAGAAACGAGAGTTTTGCCATTCAGACTAAAGACGAGGGAAAAAACATCACTGCGGTGATTGGTGAAAGTAGCGCGTTCTTCCCCGGTGGTCAAATCCCAGAGTTTAATCGTGTCATCATCGCTGCCACTGACGAGGGTGGAACCGTCGGGACTAATCGCCACCGAAACGACTGAATCGGTATGGCCGATCAGGGTATTTCGTAACTCCCCGGTTGTGAGATCCCAAATTTTTAGGGTGCGGTCCCAACTGGCCGAGGCGAGGGTTTTGCCATCGGGGGCGATCGCCAGTCCTCGGACTAAACGCGTATGATCCGTGAGGGTATTTTGCAACTCCCCAGTTTCCAGTTTCCAAATTTTAATGGTCGCATCTCCGGCACCACTAATCAGGGTTTGTCCATCAGGACTAATGGCAAGCGATCGCACGGGTCCTTGATGATCCGTCAGAGTATGGAGAAGATCCCCGGTTTCTATGGCCCAAATTTTAATCGTATTATCTTGAGACCCACTCGCTAGGGTGAGTCCGTCGGGACTGATGGCGATCGCGTAAACCGGCCCAAAATGAGCCGCAATGCGCTGTTCTAATGCCACATTCAGATCCGACCCTTGGCGATCGAGTTGCCAAATTTCAATCGTTCCGTCATCCCGGGCACTGGCAAAGCGTTGGCTATAGGGGTCCAGGGCCACATCTCGAATCACACTCGGGCTTTCGGATCTCACGGTCTCTCGGACTTCACCCGTTTCTAAATCCCAAATATTCAGGGTATTGTCCCAACTTCCACTAATCAAGAGTTGGCCTTGGGGGTCGATTGCCAGTCCCTGAACCGGGCCGACATGACCCGTGAGTACCATAGGGTCCTGAGTCGGGACCTGAAAGGGGACCGCCTGGGGACGGGGTGGTAAGGGCCTGAGTCTCTTGTTCTGAGGTCGCCCCGGTTTCGTTTCCGATTGAGTTAGGGATTCCCCTTCCAGTTCGGGACTGGGGTCGGGAGTCGTCCGGGACAAAGAGGGGATCGGGATCGCTTCCAGCCAGGTTGAGATGGCGGGGGAGGGAACGGGGTCTGTCAGGTACTTATATATAGAATAACTGCCGAAAACGAGGATAAGAGTTATACTCGCCCAGGCCACCATCAAGGTTGGAAAACTTTTCTCCAGTTCCGAGGGATACAGCGGTTCTTCAATAACCCGGACATCGAGATCGCCCAATCCGAGGATATCCCGGCGTAAATGTTGCAAATCCTGCTCGATTTCGGGACTCAGAGGGAGGTCCTGAAGCTGCATTACGGATCTAACGACGGTTTTATAAAGTTGTAATTTAGTTTTGTAGTGCCGATAGGGTTTGAGGGCATTTTCTTGAAGGATCAGGGCATCGGTGGCGGAGATGCCGAGGCTTTCTCGGCGAATTTCTAGGCTACGGAGGCTGAGTAAGGAAAGAGTGCCCCCACTGCGTCCCAGAAAATTTTCTACGGCTAATTGGTAGGTCAGGCGAGGGTTATCTTTGGGGGCTTTCCCGAGGGCGACTGCACCGATTTCCGGGAGTGCGTAGATCGCCGGTTGCAAGGCGGGAGAAAGGATTTGCACTTTTTGACTGGCATACTGATGCAATTCTTCCAGAGAAATTGTGCCATCTCGATTCAGATCCCCGGCCCCGGTTTCAATGCCTTCGATAAAATAGCCGGTGTAGGTGGAGAGTCCTAAATGATGCTGTTTGGCGGAATAGTCGAGACAGTTAATGGCGGGATTCGGATGCGCGATGCGATCGCCCCAACGGTTCAGGGATTGAAAGGTGGTGGAGGCAGTGAGAATGGCTTTGCCATACCCTCCCAATTGCTGTTTGATATCGACCAAGCCGGTCCCGCCACTGAAATAGCAATCTAGGATGATAATTTGTTGCTGGGCGACGCTGGTGTACAAGAGTGCCTGCAAGAATTCGGCGGCGATCGCTGTATTCGTGAGGTGTTCGCGGGTCGTGTTCCGGGTTGCAAAATACAGGGATCCCGTGGAGTCCGCGATCGCATGACCGGAAAAATACAGCAATACCAAGTCATCCGGTTGGCGATCGCGCAACAGGACTTCCAAGCCACTCCGGATACTTTGCAGGTCGGGATCGATGAGTTGTTGGACATCGGCAGGGGCAAAACCGCCCTGTTCGGGATCCTGCAATACTTGGGCGATCGCGGATACATCCTGTTTCGCCGTAGGCAGGGGGGGTAAACCTGGGTCTTCCTCCTCTGCTGTTTCATGTTGACTAATTCCGATTAGTAGTGCGACCCGTTTCATTGACGTTTCAAGTTCTGAATTTTCAACTTCTTCAGTGTCACCCTGATTTGTCCGTTTTGATCGGATTTCCACCCTTTTTCAATATCTGGAACTCTTAACCATTCTATCAAGTTCTCTCAGGGTAAGGGTTGTCCGATTTTTCCCTGCCCTTCAAACTCTTCTGCTTCAGTAGATCTACTTTGGTAAAAGCTCAGGACTTCAGTGCTGCTTTTAAATTGTATAGCGGTTTTCCACTGAATCAACTCCAAACGCTCCTGATCAAGGGAGACTTTGACCTGAAAACTGGACTTCAATCCCTTGAAAAACGCTATCTCCCTAAATCAGAGTCTCGGGAGTAGCCAGTTTGCTGAAGATGTCTCCGGCTACTCCCCTCTCTGGAGTCCGGTTTGGGGAATCTTTTTCTAGTGGGTCCCCTAGGGTGAGGAAGTCTGGAGGCGATCGCACCCCAGTTTTTATGGAATACCCCGCACCCATCCCGCAGATTACCAGGGTTTTTGATAAACTTATAGGGCGCATTCTCCATGAGATTAAACCTCTTTTGCGCTCAAAGGTAACTCTCAATTTTTCCGGCTACGGTTGCCCACCTTTTTCGATTTATTTTTCTTGAGTTTATTGAATCCATCCCTTATGAGCAAGCTAGTCGCAGAAATTATCGGGCAGCATCATCTTGATGCAAAATTACGCCAGACTATGTATGACTTATATGAAATTTATTATGAAAGTACCAGTCTTGAAATTTTTACCGAAGATTTGAATCATAAAAATTATGTGATTGCCTTGTGGGATGCCGAAAAAAAATTACAGGGTTTTTCTACCGTAGCGCTCTGGGAATTTCAGTTTGAAGAACAACCCAAGCGAGCTATTTTTTCAGGGGATACCATTGTGCATCGTGACTATTGGGGCGAACAAACACTCCCGCTCGCTTGGTGTCGATTAGCCGGTCAAATTAAAGCTCAAGCGCCTACCGTTCCTTTATATTGGTTTCTGATTGTTAAAGGCTACCGGACTTATCGATACTTACCCCTATTTGCGCATCAGTTTTATCCCACCTATCGGTATCCGACGCCTCCAGAAATTCAACAGCTCATGAATTATTTAGCTGAGAAAAAATTTGGACAAGATTATGACCGAGAAACAGGACTGATTCGGTTTCCCATCTCCCGAGGACATCTGCGAGGAAGTTGGGCGGATATTAAAGATGGATATGAAGACAAACCTGATGTCCGCTACTTTTTAGAGCGCAATCCCGACTATGGGAAGGGGGATGAGTTAGTCTGTTTGATGGAACTGCACGAAGATAATATGCGATCGCACGCCCGACGTGGATTTATGACCGGTAGACATTCCAAAGGGTAACACCTAAACCGGATAGCAACCCTATGACTGGCAAGGGATAATTTGAGCATCCCTCGGCCAGTCAACCCAATAATAATTGGGTCAAACTGTACCTTTAATTCAATACCTTCATACGTTTTTTTCGCTGGGGTTTAAGTTTAAATTTAAGTTTGTAACGGACCGTTTCATGAACCACTTTATAAGAAGCTTCGACGCCGCATTCTTCCTTGAGCCATCGCTTAACTTCCCCATAACTGTTAAATCGTTCAGGCCCTTGGAGTTTTTGTCTTAATCGTTCAATAGTATTGGGAGGAATTGCTGGTTTTCGGCCTTGGCCTTTTTTAATAGACAACATTCCGGGTAATCCGTGGGTTTTG
Source organism: uncultured Oscillatoriaceae bacterium (assembly GCA_965650385.1). Lineage (GTDB taxonomy): Bacteria > Cyanobacteriota > Cyanobacteriia > Cyanobacteriales > Laspinemataceae > Laspinema. Next base: position 19,997 of record CBFGOM010000054.1, on the reverse strand, counting down.
TATTTTTGGAACCATCGATAAATGGTTGCCGTATCTCGTCCTAATAAAATAGAAAGCTCTTTGAGGGTTTTAATTTGGCCGATTTTTAATAAATATAAAGCCTGCACTCTTTCCCGACCTCTCGCTGTGGTTTGTTTAGCCAAAAGGCTTTTAAGTTCTTCAATAGTTTCTCGGATATCGAGCTTGAGGACCCCGGCCATATCACTAACCTGAACGCTACGACATCTATGAGTTATAGTTGCAGAAAAAAAGTGAAGTTGTATCAATTTTAACCCGATGAAAAACTCGCCGCAAATTTTAACGGTTAACTTAGACAGTGACTGGAGTCAATACCATGATCTTGACTCTACTCCGTGCGATCGCCCCTCAAACGCTGGGTTACCCGTCCCTAATTAGGACCAAAAATCGGATATCTGGTCCTAATCGGTTGCCCAAAAGTAAAGTGGGTCCTACATTTGGAAGCCCACGCATCAGTACCCGATGACATCGAGAGGACGGTTTACTCACCGCATCTGCTCAAATCCACTCCTGTACACCTGGTTTTGTGCTAACTACGGTTACAACGGATACTTCCTAGGTTTTGTAGATGGGGGAGTTAAGAGGCGATCGCAATTTAATTACTGAATTTCAATTTTGATGCGGCTGTCTCCTAACTGGGGTCTGCCTTTATGGTTCCACCATTCTTGCCATTGCTCCTCATCGATAATGATTTGCCGATCGCCCGTGACGTTTTCATTGTAAAATTTAACTAACTTCACCAAAGCATCAGCATACTCGCGGAACATATCCTCACAGGCAAATAGTAAATCTCCCTTGGAAGTTAATCCGTTTAAGCGTTTTGCTTCCCAGAGGGACGTGAGGAAGCGAATAAAGCTGGCATCGGTCATTTCTTCCATTAAATCAACCACCTCAGATTCTAAGTAAAACGCATAGCGATCGACGACTCGACCCAGGGCACTGCGTAAATTTAGGCTTTCATAGACGAGGTAATCAAGCCAGTCCATCGGTTCTCCCGCAGGGGTTAACACGGGAGCCATTGTTAACAGGTCTAAATTCTGAACTTCCTCGAAATAAGTATCATCAAATAAATCCTCTAATTGTGTATAGGGTTTGTCAGGTTTTTGCGGCGTGGAAGCTTTGAAGATTTCAAAAAATAAATAAATTTGTTTTCTCAGGGCAAACTTTAATTGCCTAAAAGCAATTTCTTTGAATTTATTTTTTTCCTTCTCCCGACCTTCTCGAACGGCTTTGTTAACCGAGAATAAAACTAATAAAATTCCCGTGACTTCTGCAATTAAGTTAATGGATAGTTCCTCCAGCCAAACTCCGCATATTTCCTGGTTTATCCAAAATCCATTAACACAAGAGTAAGAAGAAAATATGCTTAAAAATAGCATTAAAAATAAAATAATGTAAGATTTCTTTAATCCAGAAGGAAGCAACACTTTTTTAATCGGGTTTAACATAAAATTCCCTCTGTCTTGTACAGAATAAATGAGGATTGTGCAGAGGTGAAGTGCGATCGCTGTTCAGTCTTGTTCTATAGAATCCGGTGGAATTGGGGCTGCCTCTGTGCTTCACCCCGCCTCATTCCCGAATCGCTATGCTTAATAAAGTTCCTGATGTTCAAATCCCTAAAGACTTGACTAGAGCGTGAACAAGTGACTCATTTAAGGTCCGGCGACTGCCCGATCGCCGCTTTCAAAATTCACTGAGGTTTGTGGAACCTTGCTCTACGGTTGGGCGATCAAGTTGAGTCAGCAACTCGGAGGGATTTACCTCCAGTGCTTTAGCCACTTCCAGAAACTCGACGACATCTAAACGACGTTCCCCTCGTTCGTACTTCGAGACGAAAGACTGGGGTTTATGCAGTCGTTGAGCGACTTGCACTTGGGTTAACTTACTCGATTGGCGAATCTCGATTAGGAGTCGCCGAAACCGCGTATATTTTTCTGTAAAAACTGACTTATTCACTCAGAGACCTCCTTGTTATTCTACCTTAAATTGCTAAAGGCTAAAATAGGATAATCGGAAACTGGATGATTGACAAGAGTAAACCGCTATTTTCAAGCATTCGCTGCTGCCAAGGGTACTGAAATATCAGGGTTGAACGGTGATCTGCGAGGGGTCCGAGGGGTAAAGTCGGTCGTTTGTCATGGGAATTTTTGAAGTCCCACAGGACGAAAAAGCGTCCAATGACGAAGGGGAACAAGGGTCAAAGGACCCTGAACCCGGAAGGCGATCGCAATCCTTTATAATAAACAGGATCTGTTTTCCTTTTGTAAAACTGAGCGGATTTTTAAGTGTTTTGGAATCGTCGTCATTTTCTCACACTCTGCGGACTGAGTGCGATCGCCTCTGTGATCCCAGGTTCGACAATTGCTGCTGCTAACTCTCCTTCTATCCTGAAACCCCCTCGTCTAAAAGTGGGGGATACAGTGGGTTTGATTAATCCTTCTAGTCCCATTGAACAAGCAGATATCGATTATGCTCGTAAAGAATTAAAAGCGTTGGGTTTAAATGTTAAGTTGGGAACCCATTTACTGGATGAATATGGCTATCTCGCGGGTCAAGATGTCGATCGCGCTGCGGATGTCAATGCGATGTTTGCCGATCGCTCAGTTCAAGCCCTTTTGACCATGCGTGGAGGTTGGGGATGTAATCGAATTTTGCCCTTTTTAAACTATGACCTCATCCGTTCCAACCCGAAAATTATTATGGGCTATAGTGACATTACTTCGCTATTGCTGGCGATTTATGCGCGCAGTGGCATGATTACCTTTCATGGTCCTGTTGCAACCTCTTCTTGGAATCCCTTTTCAGTTAATTATGTTAAACGTCTGTTGCTGGATGCGGAACCTGTACGGATGCAAAATCCTCCCTCGACTCGTCCCCAAACCATCATGGGAGGTAAAGCCAGAGGTCAATTAGTAGGAGGAAATTTATCAGTTTTAAGCGCAATGGTTGGGTCGGCTTATTTACCCGATTGGGAGAATAAAATTTTATTTGTAGAAGAAATAGGAGAAGATATTTATCGGATTGACCGAATGTTAACACAATTAAAATTAGCGGGAATTTTGGATAAAATATCGGGATTTATTTTTGCTGAATGTACTCGGTGTGAAGCAGGGGAAGGCGATGAACCTTCGTTGACTTTAAACCAAGTGTTATCTGATTGGATCCGACCCCTGGGAATTCCGGCCTGGTATGGGTCGGCGATCGGTCATATTAGAGATAAATTTACAATTCCTGTGGGGGCTGAGGTGGAAATTGATGCGAACCAAGGGCTAATTCAACTGTTAGAACCCGCAGTGGAATAAGGGGAGGGGTGATGGGTTTTAGGCTAAAACTTGATAGGGTAGATGACCCGCAACGGGAAAGGGCAAGAATGCTAGATGGCGATCGCCTACCCTCACCCACTACAGAGCAAAGAAGAAATTTCATCAACGATTTGGAGTCGCCCTCGCCGTAAAGCGCGCAGGAGTCTATCAATCGAGAATCTATCTTCCTCTTCCAGAGATTCTTCTAAGATAGCTGCCATCAATCCATAGCGATCGGCGAGGGTAATTTTCCGGGTGGCACTCACCTGGGCCATCAGTTCGGAAATAGCATGGGGAAGTAGTTTAATGGAGGGAAGCATAGCATTTTATTCCTTCAATTCTATAGTTTGATTATGAAGCTTTTTTAAAGCGTGTTGGGCGATCGAGATCTAATTCCCCTAGCGATCGCAGACACAAATAATCCGGATCGGTATCTCTAAACCCCTGCGATCGCTGTCGGAAATCTTCTGTGATTTGCAACACAGGTTCTCGCGATCGCCATCACGGCTAAAATGTCAGGCACTGTTTTGATGTTAGGATTGTGCCATGAGGGATTTCCCTCGCGGTCCTTCGTCTTGCTATTGCAACTTTCCAGACGTGCTCACCCTTCGTTAAGTGCCACTGAAAGCAACTTTTCATCTGTGCAAATAGTCCAAACTATAACCCCAGCTTATCGGGTTACTTGAATGCTTTGATTAATCGTTTCAGGAAAAGTAAAAAAAATGTTGAATCGAATCCAACCGATCGCCGTTGCCTTATTTGCTTTCTCTCTGGGTGGCTGTATTTTCATCGTTAACCCCAACGAACAGCCTGTGATAGAAAATCCCTCCGTTGGGAGACAATCTCCCTCGGTTCCCAGACGCACTCCTGCATTTAAGCAAATTCTTTATGTAGACTCAACTCAGGGAACCGATACCCCTTCCGCAGGAGAGAGAGAAACCCAACCCTTTCGGACGATCGCCTATGCTTTATCTCAATCCACTCCAGGGACGGTGATTCAATTAGCGCCGGGGGAATATTCTGAAGAAACCGGAGAAACTTTCCCCTTGAAAATTAAAGCCGGAGTGACCCTCAGAGGCGACGAAAGACAGCAGGGTGAAGGGGTGGCAATTATTGGGGTTGGCGATTACCTGAGTCCCACCTGGGGGAAACAAAAGGTTACCCTTCTCCCGGGCGATCGCGCACAAGTAGCAGGAGTCACTATCACCAATCCTGATCAATCAGGAACGGGAATTTGGGTCGAATCCACTCATCCGAGAATTCGCCATAGTACCCTAACAAAAAATGGCCGCGAAGGAATATTTGTCACCGGAACTGGAATGCCGATTATTGAAAATAACCGCATTTTTGAAAATGGGGGGAATGGGATTTCTTTCACCCATGAGTCAGGGGGAGAAATTCGAGAGAATGTCATAGAAAATACGGGTTTTGGCTTGGCGATCGGGGGAAATTCTACCCCCTTAGTGGTGAATAATCAGATTGTGAATAATATTGATGGGTTGGTGATTTCTCATTCTTCTCGTCCAATTTTGCGAGACAATGTGATTTCCAACAACAGCCGGGATGGATTGGTCGCGATCGGGGAATCCCAGCCGGATTTAGGAACAGACACGGTTTTGGGGAAAAATACTTTTAAAAACAATCAGCGATATGACATTCATAACACCGCCGAAGCGCCAATGTTAAGGGTGATCGGGAACCAGTTAGATGACTCTCGGGTAATTGGGGCCGAGATTCATCAGCAATAAATCACGTTTCCCCCGCTTGGATTGCCTAATTTTAAGCGGGATTTCCACACTAACAGGAGTGACACCTATTTTAGAAGATGAATCAGACAGATTTTGCCCTTTATGAACCAACTGGTATCCTAAAACCAGTGGATGAGAATATCTGGATTGCGGATGGACCCATTGTTAAAATGGCGATGTATGGCACGTCTATTCCCTTCCCCACGCGGATGACTCTGGTGCGTCTCCAGAATGGCGATTTATGGTGTCATTCCCCGATCGCCATGACGGAGGGTCTACAGGCTCAAATCGATGCGATCGGTCCCCTGCGCTATCTAATTTCTCCGAATAAAATTCATTATGCTCACATTGGAAGTTGGGCCAAGCGCTATCCAGAAGCTATAACCTGGGCTTCGCCTGGGGTGCGAGAACGAGCAGCACAGCAGCACATTGAAGTGAGATTCAATGCCGATTTGAGCGATCAAGCACCGCCGGAGTGGAAGGATGACCTGGATCAGGTGATTTTTCGGGGGAGTCGCTTTATGGATGAAGTGGTCTTTTTTCACCGCCGGAGTCGCACTTTAATTCTGACAGATTTAATTGAGAATTTTGAATTACACAAAGTACCCAAATTGTATAAAATGTTGGTCCGGTTGGGGGGAATTGTTGACCCCGATGGTAAAACGCCGTTTGACTTGCGACTGACCTTTTTGGGGCGGAAAGATTTAGCCCAGATCGGGTTTAAGCAGATGTTGGCTTGGGAACCGGATAAAATTATTCTGGCTCATGGTCGCTGGTATGACAGGAATGGTATGGCGGAATTGCGACGGGCGTTTCGGTGGTTGGGTTGAAGGGGGAGACGACTGAAGTCGTCACTACGAACGGGGGCAGAAGGTTTATTTGAGTTTGTAGTAATGATTTTAGTCGTTATTTTCGTTCTTTTAAAGAACTCACCAAAATGGGGAGAGGCTTTTTCCTGAGAACCCACGATAAAATTGAGACAATTGAGCAAAACCTCTCGGAAACAACTATGCAAGAACCACAGATAGAAAATAATACGAACCCCACTGAGGTGCAACCTGTTGCGCCCAATGTGTTTCAAAGACTGTTAGGAGATTGGCGTCTCAAATTTGGGCTGATTGGATCCGCAGTCGGACTCGCGGTTCTCGGTTTATTCTCATTCCTGTTCTTTTGGCACCATACCTTAGCAGAGATGGGAATGAAATCCTGGGCCTCTAGTGCCAATGCGACGCCCATTGAGTGCATGATCCAAGATACCAATAATGATGGATATGTTAGTTGCAGTGCCATGTTACAAGGGCAGGTAGTGCCGTTGGAATGTGGTTCCAGTTTGTTTAATATCGGTTGTCGGGTGAACTACGGTGCCGCAGCAGCGCCCCAGGTGCGATCGCCCAATAGATAAATCAGGATGTGATACGCACTCTGCTAGTGAAAGGTTTGTGAAACCCTGCACCCTGTCGGCGTAGCGTTTCGTAAAGCCAGCAGACGCGGGCTAAAAGCGAAAATCCTGGACCCTCAAAGGTTTAATCCCTTGGGGATTGAGCGAAGCCCGGGCCGATCGCACCATAACCAGCGGGCCCGGGCTAAAAGCGAAAATTGACTTTTACCCAGCTAATTGGGTATTAAGGGTTTCACGGTGATCTGAAGATAGTGGTGAAAAAATCCGGTTTGTAACCCCGGGTGCTCACTGCTAAAGAAACGAGAGGGGTATAATTTTGAATTGAGTCAATTCCTATCCGACTTGTTGAGGATAACTGTGGTTCGCAAACGCCCTGAAATCATGCTGCTGTCCTTACTCTTCCAAGGGGGAGAAGGCGATCGCCTTGGTGGACAACTTCCGGACTCCCTCTATTCCATCTCCGGTCAACTCCGGAAAAGGGGTCCGGGATTGGCTGTTTCTGTGCTGTTGGGTGGGGCCCTGGCTTTCATGAGTTCTGCCGTAGGGAATGCTACCCCTTCGCTTTCCCCTGCTGTTCCAGGAGTGAGGTCAACGAGTTCTGACATAGACCCAGAATTGTCTCTCTTGGCACAGGGCGATCGCCTCCGTCTGATCCGCCAAGGGACGGAACTGCGTTGGAATGGACAGGGGCGATCGCTCGATTGGATTGCCTGGTCCCCAGATGAAAATCGGGCCCAAATTCGCTACGGGTTTACGGAGACGGACCTGATGCAGCAAATGGGGGTAGAGTTATTAAATACGGATGATGCCCGAATTCAGCCTGTGCGTTGGTTTTCAGACCCGGAATTGCAACCGTTGAATCTCCCTGTGGTCTGGCATGAAGGCCGACGATATTTAGATATTACTCCTTTGGCAGAGCAATTGGGGTGGCAGTTACAAAACTCGGGGCAAATCTTGGACGTGACTTCACCAGGGGCGATGGTGGAAGGGATTGAACAAGAAGAACAACCCTGGGGCGATCGCATTGTTCTGGACCTCCAGGGTACTCCTTTATTTACGGTTTCTTCTACCCCGATTGAGCAGACTCCCCAAGACGAGGACCCAAATCCCGATGGGGTTCAAGACAGTCGCCCTCCTGCCTTGCCGCTACAAGAATTTGTTATTACCCTAGATGCCACTCTCACAGAAGAACTCCTCAATGCTAGGGCGATCGCCAAAGAAAATCTCACGACTGAGACGGATTCCCTAGGGGAAAGAACCATTGCTTTAACCTTGGGACAGACTGGATTTGCCGGATTAATGGAGACAAGCGGCGATCGCACCACATTACGATTCCAGATTCCTCAGATGTGGCGACCCCGAGTCTGGACCGATCGCAATCCCAACCGCTTAATGATTGACATTCAACCGGATGTCGTCACCGAGCGTAACATCCTCTGGGCACCCGGAGTCCGGTGGCGACAGCAACTCATCGAAGTTGCTGACAGTCGCTTTCCCGTCGTCTGGTTAGAACTCAACCATCGCAACGCCTCCACGACCCTTCTCAAACCGATTACTGCTAATCCAGGTTTACCCGGAATTGCCGAACTTAGTCAAATTGCCAGTCGCCTTGGTGCCAATGCCGCCATTAATGGGGGATTTTTCAATCGCAACAACCAACTCCCCTTGGGTGCCATCCGCGAAGATGGACGGTGGTTATCCAGTCCCATTCTCAATCGAGGGGCGATCGCTTGGAATGATGCCGGAAGTGCGATTATCGGACGTCTTAGCTTAGAGGAAACTCTCACAACAGCCCAGGGAGAAACCTTACCTATTCTATTTTTAAATAGCGGCTATGTCAAAGCGGGGATTTCTCGTTATACTCCCGAGTGGGGAGACACTTATACCACGTTAATCGATAACGAAAACATCGTGGTTGTTGAGGGGGGCAAAGTCACTCAACACCTGCAAGGAGAAAAAGCCGGAGAAAGCACCTTTGCCATCCCCAAAACTGGGTTTTTACTCACGTTACGGTCCTTCGCCTCCGCCTTACCGAAACTACCTCTCGGCACTTCGGTCCTAATTAATCGGGTGACTGTTCCCTCTTATTTTGACATTTATCCTCACATTCTAGGGGCTGGACCGGTCTTAATCAACAATAATCGGATTGTGTTAGATCCCGAAGGCGAACAATTCAATCAAAACTTTATTGAAGGAAAAGCTTCGCGAAGTGCGATCGGGCAAACTGACGATGGTCGCTTAGTGATTGCGATCGTTCACCACCGCACAAACGGACCCGGACCAACCCTTACCGAAATGGCCCAAATCATGCAACAGTTAGGGTCTGTCAACGCCCTCAACCTCGATGGCGGCGGTTCCACCACCCTCTTTTTAGGCGGTCAACTCCTAGAACATCCTCCCCGCATCATCCCCCGCATCCACAACGGATTAGGCATCTTTTTACAGTCAGAATAAAATTCTGTTGGTACTAACGACTCAAGAGAGTGAGATCCACTCATCATAAGGTCTGTAACAACCCACAGGCTTGAGCCGGTGGGTTTTATTGTAGGTTTATAAAAAGTAGCCCTGTCAAGATCCATTTATTTCGTAGGGGCGCAATGCGCCCCTACAAGAAACAACGATTTTTTGTCATCAAATTTATCACCTTGACAGGGCTAGTTTTTATAAACCTGTTAAAATTCACACTCTGTATATTTTCTAATCCGGTTGTTTTTATCCCGCTGCATAGAGTGGGTCATTTGGCTATCTGGGTCAGTTCTATGCGCCGAAGCCTGCAAGGCATTTTTCATAAATTAAATTTATGGTAACAATTTAAAATCAAGTCTTTACTTATAAAAAGGCTTAGTCTATGATAAATGCCAACAACGTAAGGAAAACTTTATGGAACAGTTAATTCAGGGCATTTTCTTCGGTTACTTTGTTCTGTTGATTCTCTTATTTTCTCTCAAAACTTTCTTTGATCCCCGTCTTGATTAAGCCAAATTATCTAACTGATTCATTCACTTTTATCCATCGGAGGGACCTACTATGAGCCAACTTTCACGACGTAAATTTTTATGGACATTAGGGGCTAGTGCCGCGAGTTCTGTGTTGCTAAAAGGGTGTTTAGGTAATCCCCCAGAACCGACCAATAGTAGTAGTTCTACTCCAGCCGTTGCTCCCGTGAGTTTGAGTCCAGAAACTACCCCAGAAACCAACGCGATTAAACTCGGCTATCTGCCCATTGTGGAAGCCGCAGCACTGGTTATTGCCAAAGAAAAAGGCTTTTTTGCTAAATATGGCATGACGAATGTCGATGTTTCTAAACAAGCCAGTTGGGGAGCAGCTAGAGATAATGTGGAAATTGGATCGGCTGGGGGTGGAATTGATGGAGGGCAATGGCAAATGCCTATGCCTTACTTAATCTCCGAAGGACTAATTACTAAAAATAACGTCAAATTGCCCATGTATGTCTTGGCGCAACTGAATACTCAGGGGAATGGGATTGCGATCGCTAATATTCACAAAGGTAAGAATATTAGCTTAGATTTAAACCCTGCCAGAGACTATATTATTGGGTTAGGTAGCACAGGAACTCCGTTTACATTAGCCTATACTTTTCCAAAAGTGAACCAAGATTTTTGGGTAAGATATTGGTTAGCAGCCGGAGGAATTGATCCAGATAATGATGTGAGCTTAATCACAGTTCCGGCGGCTCAAACCGTTGCCAACATGAAAACTGGGACAATGGATGGGTTCAGTACCGGGGATCCGTGGCCCGATCGCATTGCCAAAGATGGAATTGGTTTTCTGGCAGCATTAACCGCTGATATTTGGCCTTGTCATCCCGAAGAATATTTGGCAATTCGGGCAGATTGGGTCGATAAAAATCCCAAAGCAACTAAAGCCCTGTTAAAAGGATTAATGGAAGCACAACAATGGTGCGATCGGCCTGAAAATCATGGGGAACTGGCATCAATTTTATCAACCGCTAATTACTTTAATGTTCCACAATCCGTTGTAGAAGGAGCTTTCTCTGGCAACTATAAATTGGGAGATAACTTAGCCCCCATCAGCGAACGGACCAAAGCGACCTTATATTGGAAGGATGACAAAGGAAGTGTTTCTTATCCTTACAAGAGTCACGATTTGTGGTTTTTAACGGAAAGTGTTCGATGGGGTTTCTTGCCTCCGGAAACTTTAACCAATGCTCAACAATTAATCGATAAAGTCAATCGCGAAGATATTTGGAAAGAAGCGGCAAGAGAAGCTGGAATAGCGGATTCCGATATTCCCAAAAGCACATCGAGAGGGGTTGAAAGATTTTTTGATGGTAAGGTTTTTGATCCGGCAAATCCCCAGGCTTATTTAGATAGTCTGTCCATCAAAAGAGTTTAAGGCAAGCATCCAAATATCACAGAGCAGCTTTCAATTTTTCATATCAGAGTCTTGGTAGTTGAGACTCTTGCTCCGAGCCATCATATTGCTCACTCATTCCTTAATTCTGACCCTGTTTCAAGTTCACCTTTTTTTATCCCAATAGGAGGCAAAATCATGGCAAATATTGTTAGAGGCAAGCGGCAAAGAACCGGAAATCCTGTCCTAGATTTTTGGTATAAAAACTCCCACAATATTCTCCCGCCTTTGATGGGCTTTTTAGGATTTTTAATCATTTGGCAAATGGTATCGATGGTGGGTTTAATCAAACTGCCACCCCCATCGGATATCATTACCAATGAACGAACTCGGATTTATCTAATGTATCCTTGGTTTGACCGGGGGGGACTGGATAAAGGCTTATTCTGGCAGACTCTGGAAAGTCTAAAACGGGTTTTAATCGGTTATTCTTTCGCCGCCATTGTGGGCATAGGCACTGGGATTTTGATTGGCTTGAATCCGTTTCTCAATAAAGCTCTCGATCCTTTATTTCAATTCCTGCGAACTGTGCCACCTTTGGCCTGGGTTCCCCTTTCTTTAGCGGCTTTACAACAAAATCAACCGGCGGCTTTATTTGTAATTTTTATTACCGCTGTTTGGCCCATTTTAATTAACACGACCGTTGGAGTCCAACAAATTCCCCAGGATTATATTAACGTTCGTCAAGTCTTACAACTTTCTCCGCAAAAGTTCTTTTTCAAAATTTTAATTCCGTCGGCTTTGCCTTACATTTTTACGGGGTTAAGAATTGCGATCGGTCTAGCGTGGTTGGCGATTATTGCGGCTGAAATTGTGATGTCAGGAATTGTAGGGATTGGTTTCTTCATCTGGGATGCTTACCAAAATAACTATATTTCAGACATTATTTTGGCCCTGGTTTATATCGGTGCAGTGGGCTTAATGCTCGATCGCTTTATGGGATGGTTACAAACTGTGATCGCCCCCGGGGAATAATCCTGAATCTATCCTGTTGTCTGGGTTTGGTTCACCCAAATCCAAACCCAACTCCATCTCAACAATCCAAAAAACATGAGTGAGGGAATGAATTATGAGCGTCTTTGTGGCAGTGGATCAAATTGATAAAGTATTTGAGTTAAGCAATGGGGGAGAATATATTGCGCTCAAAAATATCAATTTACACATTAAAAAAGGTGAATTTATCTCTTTAATTGGTCACTCGGGTTGTGGTAAATCCACCCTGTTAAATATGATTGCAGGATTGGATTTGCCCAGTGATGGCGTAGTTGCCCTGGAGGGACAACGAATTCAAAAACCCGGACCCGATCGCATGGTTGTGTTCCAAAACTATTCCCTTTTGCCTTGGTTAACAGTACGACAAAACATTGGCCTTGCTGTTAATGAAGTCATGGCCGGATTGCCCGAAGGCGAAAGAAAGCAAATTATTGAGGAACACATTGATTTAGTTGGATTACGTCATGCGGTCGATAAATTACCCAAAGAATTATCCGGTGGGATGAAACAACGGGTTGCGATCGCCCGTGCCCTAGCTATTCGCCCCAAATTGTTACTACTAGATGAGCCTTTTGGGGCATTAGATGCCTTAACTCGGGGCAATCTCCAAGAGCAATTGATGCGAATTTGTGAAGAATATCAGGTCACATCGGTGATGGTCACTCACGATGTAGATGAAGCGGTATTACTGTCCGATCGCATCGTTATGTTAACCAACGGGCCGGGGTCCAAAATTGGGGGGATTTTAGAAGTAGATATTCCCCGTCCTCGCAAACGCATGGAAGTGGTCAATCATCCCAGTTATTATATTTTAAGAAGTGAAATTATTTACTTCTTAAATCAACAAAAACGAGTCAAAAAACTACGCGCCCGCAAAGTTGATGTAATTTCCCGTCATGGCTTAGAAAAAATCAACCTAGAGATTGGTTTTGTCCCCCTCACTGCTTCCGCGCCTTTGGTGGTTGCTCAAGAAAAAGGATTCTTTGTCAAACATGGATTAGAGGAAGTTAATTTAGTCCGTGAAACGAGTTGGCGTGGCATTGTTGATGGGATTGCTGAAAACTATTTAGATGCGGCACAAATGCCTGCCGGAATGCCGATGTGGTTTACGAATGCGGGTAATAAAGATATTCCCTTGCCCGTAGTCACCGCTTTGACCATGACTCGCAATGGCAATGGCATTACTTTGGCTAAAAAATTCTACAATCAAGGAATTCAAACGGCCAAAGATTTAAAAGAAGCCATTCTGAAAAGTAGCGACGAGAAACATCGCTTAGGCATGGTTCATCCCTCTTCAATGCACAATATTTTACTCAGATATTGGCTGGCGGCTGGCGGAATAGATCCCGATAAAGACGTCGAATTAAAAACGATTCCCCCAGCTCAAATGGTGGTGGATTTAAAAGGGAATACCATCGATGGATATTGTGTCGGAGAACCTTGGAATTTCCGGGCAGCAATGGAAGGAGTGGGCTTTACCGTAGCCACTGATTTAGAAATTTGGCAAGGACACCCGGGTAAAGTTTTAGGAGTTCGAGAAGATTGGGCCAATAAATATCCGAATACACACATTGCACTGGTCAAAGCGTTATTAGAAGCTTGTGCTTATTGCGCGGATGAAAATAACCATCTCGAAATTCGGAAATTGTTAGCCACTCGCAAATATTTAAGTACCGATATTGACTACATTCATTTAGGCTCTCCCAATGAAATGAGTTGTAGTTTGGATCATCCGATGCGAGAATATGCCCATCACGAATTTTTTGGGGAAGGAATTAACCGTCCAATTCGGACAGAACATCTGTGGATGATGACTCAAATGGCACGTTGGGGTGATATTCCTTTCCCGCGTAATTGGGTAGAAATTTTAGAGCGGGTTTGTCGAGTGAATGTATTTAGTATAGCAGCTCGCGAGTTGGGGATTGATGTTCAGTACAAACGCACGGGAATTAATCTCTTTGATGGCGTGAAATTTAATGATGAAAACCCGATTGAGTATCTGAACCACTTAAAAATAAAACGCAATATTACGATGGCAGAAATTATTCTCGATACCCGAGAACGAGACCCGCTTTCCGCTTGATGCCTACGGATTTATAGCGTTTCTCAAGGGATTGAGGTCCACTTAGAGAGTTAAAGTCCCCCTTTTCCAGGGGGATTTAGGCCGATCGCTTGGAGTTCATTCGGTCGAAAACGGCTATATCTCATCGTCAAGTTTAATGATGCTCTGCTGAGTTGGATCTTTCAATAACTTATTCGTAAAATAGGAGAAATTAGCCATGCAACAAGTCGTTTACAAAAAGTTTCAAGCCAATCAAGTCAATCCATCAGGTAAAAAGCCTTTTGTGGTTTTTAACGATGTTTCTAAAACCTACAAAACCCCGCGAGGTCCTTACACGGTTTTAAAAGATGTCAATTTAACCATTAATCGGGGCGAATTTATCTGTGTCATCGGTCATTCCGGTTGTGGAAAATCTACTTTGTTAAATATGGTGTCTGGGTTTAATACCCCTTCTACGGGTTCGGTGACGGTGGGTGGAGAACCAGTTACTAAACCCGGACCCGATCGCATGGTGGTTTTCCAAAATTATGCCCTCTTGCCTTGGTTAACTGCGTTTGAAAATGTGTATCTTGGTGTTAACGAGGTTTATCCCAATAAGTCAAAACTGGAAAAAGAGGCGATCGTCAGAGACCATTTAGCAATGGTCGGGTTAAGCGAAGCCGCCGATAAAAAACCCAAGCAAATTTCTGGGGGGATGCGGCAACGGGTTTCCATTGCCCGCGCTTTAGCCATTCGCCCGAAAGTGCTGATTTTAGATGAACCTTTTGGCGCTTTGGATGCCATTACCAAGGAGGAATTACAAGAGGAACTCTTGAAAATTTGGAACGATCATCGCTGTACCGTGTTAATGATTACTCACGATATTGATGAAGCGTTATTCTTGGCAGATAAATTGGTGATGATGACCAATGGCCCCGAAGCCAAAGTGGGCGAAATCATGGAAATTCCTTTTCCCCGTCCTCGCGATCGCGAGCGCATTATGGAAGACCCGTTATACTACGATTTGCGTAACTACGCCTTGGACTTCCTTTATAACCGTTTTGCCCACGATGACACCAAGGATTAACCATAAAGCGGTGATGTAAAATTGCCGATCGCTGCGTGGTTCTTCACATCCTTGGGGCAGCCAGAGCCACAGAGCATTTAGCGATAGCTCCTTGCTGTACATCTTACTCCCTATAATCTTAGCTAGAAAGATGTACAGCACTCTCCAGTCCATCAGATTCCCCTTTGGAAAGGGATGAATCCAGGATGTTGCAAGGAGTCTATTTCAGTGATGCCATATCAATACAGAAGCGGTACTTCACATCCGACTTGAGCAGTCGTTCATAAGCTTCATTCACCTTTTGAATGGGAATCACTTCAACATCAGCCGTAATGTTATTTTCCCCACAAAAATCGAGCATTTCCTGGGTTTCCGCAATGCCACCAATATTGGAGCCCGAGAGACTGCGGCGGCCCATAATCAAGTTGAATGCCGAGACCTCCAAGGGATTGGAAGGGGCGCCGACCAAGGTAATATTACCGTCGAGGCGCAGTAAATTGAGATAAGCATTAATGTCGTGTTTGGCGGAGACGGTATCCAGAATAAAATCGAAGCTACCCGCCTGTTTCTGCATTTCATCTGCGTTGCGGGAGACCACCACTTCATCAGCACCCAGACGGAGTGCATCTTCTGTCTTGTCCGGGGAGGTGGTGAAGACAACGACCTGTGCGCCGAAGGCATGGGCAAACTTCACCCCCATGTGGCCTAGGCCCCCGAGACCCACCACGCCAACTTTCTTACCCTTGGTGACCCCCCAGTGCCTCAGAGGCGAGTAGGTCGTGATTCCGGCACACAGCAGGGGCGCAACTCCCGAGAGTTCGAGGTTGGGAGGAACCCGCAAAACGAAGCGCTCATTGACGACAATGCTATCGGAGTAGCCCCCATAGGTCACACCTCCGAGGTATTTGTCTGTGGAGTTGAAGGTCAGGGTGAGGTTCGGGCAGAACTGCTCAAAACCTGCTTGGCAATTCGGGCAAGTCCCATCGGCTTCGACCATACAGCCGACTGCGGCGAGGTCACCGGTCTTGAACTGGGTAACGGCGGATCCCACTTGGGTAACCCGCCCTACAATCTCATGACCGGGGACGATGGGATAGACTGTAGGAACTGTGTGGCTCCATTCGTTGCGCACGGAATGGAGGTCGGAGTGGCAGATACCGCAAAACAGGATTTCGATTTGTACATCATGGTCGGTGGGATCCCGGCGGGCGATCGTGTCAGAGGCCAGTCCTGATGTCTCACTGGCAGCGGAATACGCTTTTGTTTGGTACATAAATAAATTGATGTTCCTGATTGTTTACACTTAGCAACGGGTCTTATTGGTCGCTGTTGATAGTATGGCTGTTGACCTATTCTTGAATGGCAAAATTGGTCTTAGGCTGAGTTCCGGTGGCATTGAGTTCCCTGAATGCCGATTTTTTTGATTTCTCCCGTTGATGTGACTGGATTGACTCTCCCCATTGTAAAGATTCAACCGTGATCCATTGCTCTATCAGGGGGAGGGGATTTTTTAAAAGTAAGGTTAGCCTCGATGCCCTGTCGCTCGGTTTGCTGCCTCGGGGTCCACTAAAATTGCTGAATTTGTCAAATTTAAGGCTGAATACTTGAGAATTATTCAAAAAAATAGATTTTTGTAGTGTTCAACTAGGTTGGGTTTCTTCAATTAGTCTTCTGAGAGTTATAAACCTAATTTAAACTGTTGTTTTCCGCTATAGCGAGTCTTAATAAATTGGACAGAAAGAAAGCGAGCAAGATGGAAGCAGACCGCTTACCCGGTGCACTTCTAGGGAAGCTATGCCCCAGGCTTTAGCCGGTACAAGACTCTCAGGCTTAGGGCCCTTGTCCAATGGATTGAGGGTCCCTCTCTCGATTCAGAAGGGGTTAATGGGGGAATTTGAGTAAGTATGATTACTTATTGAGGGCAGCGAAAATTTTAATTTAAGCTCAGGGTTGAGGTTAAACCCGCAGAGGTTGACCCTATGAATCGGACAATTCCACCTAACCATAGAGTAAAATCAATGATATTCCTTATTAAAATCAATAGTTCTCGGGGTCGGCCCATCAAAGGACGCAAAACCTTGTGTAGATAAGGTTATAAGCAGAAATTACAGAACCAATTATTAATTGTTGTGGAGGTGTTGCTTCCTTTTGGTACGGAATAACGATACTCTACTCCTTAAGAACATTAAGAAAAGATAAATCTGTTCCAGCCCTGCCGGAGTGGAGTCCTGAAATTTATGAGGGAAGTATCGAGGGCAGAGTGGTCATTTAGATCTCATATTAGGAAATGCGGATGGCTGATTTACTTTTGACAACCGTTTGGTTAGTACCTGGATATGCTTTACTGGGTGGTCTCCTGGCTGGTGCTTGGTCACCGGGAACCATCCGAAAAACGGGACCGAGACCCTCGGGCTATATTAATTTAGTCCTGACCTTTGTAGCCTTTGGTCATAGTCTGTTGGCCTTACCGGCAACCTGGAATCAACCAGCGCAACAGATATCTTGGACCTGGTTGGATGCCGCTGGATTAACTCTAACGGTAGATTTAAAAATATCCGCATTGACTGTGGGTGCAATGGCATTAGTCACAGGATTGAATTTGCTGGCGCAAATTTTTGCTGTGGGATATATGGAAATGGACTGGGGTTGGGGGCGCTTCTATGCCATGTTGGGGGTATTTGAAGCGGGAATTTGTGCCCTAATCTTGTGCAATTCTTTGTTTTTCAGCTATGTCGTTTTAGAAGTTCTCACCCTGGGTACTTATTTATTAGTGGGATTGTGGTTCTCGCAACCGTTGGTTGTAACGGGTGCAAGAGATGCTTTTTTAACCAAACGGGTGGGCGATTTAATCATGCTCATGGGGGTAGTTGCTCTATTACCCTTAGCAGGAACCTGGAATTTTGATGAATTAGCACAATGGGCACAAACGGCAGATTTAGATCCCAAAGTTGCTACGTTGTTAGGGTTAGCGTTACTGGCGGGACCGTTGGGGAAATGCGCACAATTTCCCTTGCATCTGTGGTTAGATGAGGCGATGGAAGGGCCGGTTCCGAGTACGATTTTGCGGAATTCTGTGGTGGTGGCGACTGGGGCTTGGGTGTTGATTAAGTTACAGCCGGTGTTGGCGTTGTCGCCGGTTGCCACAACGACGGCAATTTATATTGGGGCGATGACAGCAGTCGGGGCTTCTGCGATCGCCATTGCCCAAATTGATATCAAGCGATCGCTCTCTTATTCCGTGAGTGCTTACATGGGTTTGGTGTTTATCGCCGTGGGTACAGGCGAGACTCAAACAGCGTTGATGTTGCTGCTTTCTCACGCGGTGGCGATGGCACTCCTCGTTACCTGTACGGGGGGAATCATCTGGAATACGATTACCCAAGACCTCACTCAGTATGGGGGACTGTGGTCTCGTCGGCCCATTTCGGGACTGGCATTTCTGGTGGGAGTGGCTGGTTTAGTGGCGTTACCGCCTTTTGGCGGATTCTGGTCGTTGCTCACAATGGCCCAGAATCTGTGGCCGACCCATCCAGAGTTGGTCGGTGTATTACTGGTGGTAAATGGGTTAACGGCATTTAGTGTGATGCGTGAGTTCGGCTTGATTTTTGCTGGAAAGCCGAAACCGATGACCGTGCGATCGCCGGAAGTGCATTGGCCGATGATTATTCCGATGATCATTTTAATGGGGGTGACTTTGCATATTCCCTTAATTTTGATGGAATGGAATCTGCTGCCCAACTTAGCCAACCTGAATGTTCCGATCGCCGGTGCTTTGATTGGATCAACTGTAGTCGGGGGTGGATTGGCTACCTTCGTTTATCTGAGCGATCGCATTTCCAAACCGGTGAAATTTGGTCCTCAAGCCGTCCAAGACTTTTTTGCTTATGATTTTTATACCGCCAAGTTGTACAAACTGACCATTGTCTTTGCCGTGGGATTGGTTTCCCAGATGGTGTTCTGGTTTGATCGCTATATTGTCGATGGATTAGTCAACTTAGTGGGATTATTCACCCTATTTAGCGGCCAGGGATTAAAGTACAATGTGTCAGGACAAACCCAGTTTTATGCCTTGACGATTTTGTTTGGAATTGCGGTATTAGGGATGTTGCTTGCTTGGCCGTCTTTGTCGAAAATTTTCTTGATTTTCAACTAACCTGTTCTGGTACAATAGGATGTCCAAAGTTTCGTAGAAAGATGAGGCTTAATTCTGAGTTGTCCAACTTTAAGCAATGGCATAGCCTCGTAATTTCTAGCCCATCTACCCTTTTACACTCATCCCCTTTAGCAGGTTCAAACTCAACCGAACAAAGTCATGAAAAAACTGAGCAACTCTACTCAAATTTCCCGGCGCAATTTACTCAAATTTGGGGCAGCCGCCCTGGGAACTAGCGCAGTGACGGCGACCCTCTCCTCTGGTTCTTCCTCTAAAATTCTAGCCAATCAGCCTACAACGGTTTCTGATGATATCTCCCCCGAGGATGCCTTAACCGCATTAATTGAAGGCAATCAACGATTTGTCACCGAAAAACGTGTCAATCCCCACCAAAGTTTTGATCGAATGGCAGAAGTGGCAGAACATCAAACCCCCTTTGCAGCACTTTTAAGTTGTGCAGATTCACGAGTCCCGGTTGAAATTATCTTTGATCAGGGATTTGGGGATTTATTTGTAGTCCGCCAAGCGGGAAATTTAGTGAGTCCCGAGGAAACTGGGAGTCTGGAATTCGGCACAGCGGTTTTGGGTTGCAAGGTCATTATGATATTGGGACATGAACGCTGCGGTGCAGTCGAAGCGGCGATGAAAGGGGGTGAGTTTCCCGGTCAAATTGGCCGATTAGTGGCCGCGATCGCCCCCGCATTGGCAACAACTCAAGAACAGAGTGGTGACCCTTTAGCCAATGCGGTCAAAGCTAATGTTTCTTGGCAAGTTAATGAGTTGAAAAAATCTCCCGTAATTTCTGGGTTCATCGCCGAAGGAAAATTAAAAGTAGCCGGGGGTTACTACAATTTGGATACGGGAAAAGTTGAGTTAGTGAAT
>CBFGOM010000053.1:0-32573 GCA_965650385.1 uncultured Oscillatoriaceae bacterium | reverse complement strand
TCATTGTCCCCAAGATGAAGCCCCCGAGGTTGTTAATCCCATTGTGTTGGAATGGATATTCAAAAAACAAGGGGAGTATCAGAATGGGGTGTAGAGGTTACAGAAATCTCTTGTCATCATGAGGAAGATGTGCAATTCAGAAATCAGGGGGATTGTTATTAGCAAAATTCCCCCGATTTCTCCTATAAAATACGGGAATGTTTCGAGACTAAATCAGCCGCAGATTGTAAGGCATCGCGGCGACTTTCTATGAGGTGAACGCAGGAAAATCGCTCCAGGTTGAGTTTACCGAGACGTCGCCGGGGCTGTCCGGGTGAGACGACAACAAACACTTGGCGATCGCATTGTTCGGAATCGATCAGCATGGTTTCAATCGCTAAAGCTGCGGTTACTCCCATCGTGGGGACTTCGCTCAAATCCAAGACTAAAGCCTGATAATTTTTGAGAATGCTAATCCGTCGGGAAAAGGTTTTGGCCGCGCCGAAACTCATGGGTCCCCCTAATTGAAACAGTAAAATATCCCCTTGGCATTGAGCCAGTAATTCCTTCTCTTCCTCACTTAAACCCATTGCAAAGTTGGGGTCACTGACGGCCCGAATGCGATCGCTTTGAACATCCGTGAGGCGCTTAATCGTCAGCATATTGGCAATAAATACCCCCACCACCACTGCGGTGACTAAATCCACAAACACTGTGAGAACAAGTACCAATGTCATTAATCCTGTTGCCCGAGGTGAGAGGCGTGGTGCCCGGCGGATAAAGCTCCAATCAATGATATCAACACCCACTTTTAACAGCAGTCCCGCGAGTACCGCGTGGGGAATCATCGTGGTGATAGGACCCGCCCCCAAGGTAATGATCAGCAACACTCCAGCATGAATAATCCCGGAAAGCGGCGTGCGACCCCCTGCCTGAACATTGGTGACAGTCCGCATCGTGGCCCCGGCCCCAGGTAATCCGCCAAAGAGTCCGCAGAAACAGTTGCCAATCCCTTGTCCAATCAGTTCTTTATCCGAGTCATGATGAATTTGGCTAATGTTATCAGCGACAAGGGAAGTGAGAAGGGAGTCAATGGAACCGAGAATTCCCAGGATTAAACCATAGCGCATCATTGTCCTGAATTCGCTCACCGTAAAGATGGGCATTTGTAAGTGGGGTAATCCAGTGGGAATCAGTCCGATGCGAGGGACATCGCCATTGCTGATCAACAGGACCGAAAGACCCGTTCCGATTACTAATGCCAGCAGGGGGGCCGGTAAAATTCGGTTCAGGCGCGGGGGGGCCAGGGTGACGATCGCCAAGGTTAGGACTCCTAACCCTAAAGCGTAGAAGTTGGGTTGCATCAGATAGCTGGGCAGTTGTTGCAGAATTCCCCACACACTACCCCCGCCTTTATAGCCCAGCAGAGGCGGCAGTTGCAGCAAAATCACAATCACCCCAATTCCAGACATAAATCCAGAAATGACGGTGTAGGACATTAGGGTGAGGTACTGTCCCAGTTTCATAAACCCAAAGAGAATTTGAAACAGTCCCCCGATGATGACGACGGTAAATGCCATTGCTAACCCTGTATCCGGGTTACGCCCCACCAGGGAGGCAATGACAGTGGTGATAATCACCGTCATCGGACCCGTGGGCCCCGAAACTTGGGCCGGTGTCCCCCCAAAGAGGGCGGCAAAGAACCCGAGGATAATTGCGCCATAGAGTCCAGCAATGGCCCCTGCACCAGAGGCGACTCCAAAGGCTAAAGCGAGGGGTAGGGCAACGATCGCGGCGGTAATACCACCAAATAGATCTCCCCGTAGATTCTCAATCCCAATCTTATTTACTAACTGCATCGGTTTGGCAAGAAGGTTGCAAGCGGTTTGTTTGGTTTACGGTTCTATCATTTCCCTGGAATGCTTGTGTCGTTTACTCTCCTCAATTTTGTGCCCAGGGCGATCGTCCTAAAACCTGATTAATCGAGGTCTTTTAACCCGAGGGAATTTTGTTCTCCCAGTTCACTTTATCTGGTTTTTGCTTTTAAAACCGTTCTAAAAATCAAGATTCGTTGATGTTGACTTAACTGGGATTTGCGAGGGCGATCGCATTTCGGGTTCTTTCCCTCTTCAACACTCTCCTTGTAGATCCTTGTAGATTCAGTGTTCGTGCCTCTTTCTGATAAACTGGTTCGTTCACATCGGAGTCTCCATTGCAGCCATGAGCGAGTTCGTTTACACCTATCCCTGTTTATTTCCCGGTACGTTACTCAAGCGGTATAAACGCTTTCTAGCTGATATCAAACTAGATACCGGCGAAGAAATCACAGCACATTGTGCGAATCCGGGTAAAATG
This sequence comes from uncultured Oscillatoriaceae bacterium, assembly GCA_965650385.1. Classification (GTDB taxonomy): domain Bacteria; phylum Cyanobacteriota; class Cyanobacteriia; order Cyanobacteriales; family Laspinemataceae; genus Laspinema. Next base: position 30,239 of record CBFGOM010000053.1, on the reverse strand, counting down.
TTGGGCTTATCCGCCCCGGGAAGTCGGGTAATGGTCTCTTTGAGCGCCAATCTCAAGCGCAAGTTACCCTATAGTTTGGAATTAGTGGCAGCAGAAGAAAATCCGACCACTTGGGTGGGCGTGAATACCAGTTTACCCAATCAAGTCATTAAATTAGCATTGGCAGAGCGCCTGTTTCCGGGATTGGGTGACTATGAAACCATCAAACCGGAAGTCGTTTATGGACGCGATCGCAAAAGTCGAGTAGATTTTGTTCTCACTGGACCTGAAGGAACAACACCGATCTATTTGGAAGTAAAAAATGTCACTTGGGCCCAGGGAGAAAAAGCCTTATTTCCCGATGCCATCACCACCCGAGGTCACAAGCATTTGTTAGAGTTAGTAGATGTGATAGAGACTCACTCAGCAAGAGCAGTGGCGTTATTTTTTATCAGCCGGGGAGATTGTGAGGTTTTTGGCCCGGGAGATACTGCCGATCCGCTCTATGGCAAGTTATTACGAGAAGCGGTTGCCAAGGGTCTGGAAATTTTACCCTGTCGGTTTGAGTTAACTCCAGCAGGAGTGAGATATTTGGGGTTAGCTGAGGTAGCGTTTTAGAATAGGGGGGATGGGGGAGATTGAGGAGATGTTCAACGTCCCGACTTCAGTCGTTTCTTCCCCATCCTCCCCACAGGACGAAAGATTATGTACTCAAAGCCGGTACTTTCACATCCAAGCGGGTGCGCCAACTTGCTAAGTGAGATAAGGAGCGATCGCGATATTTGCCGTAGCGTTCCGGTTTACTTTTGATTTTTTGCGGAAACGGCGGCAAAATTCCGAAGTTGGGCGGCATCGGTTGGAAATGTTTAGGAGACGCGGAACTGATGAACGAAAACAACGCCCCCATCATAGTTGTATAAGGCATCCACACGGGTTTTAATCCTTGTGCTAAACGGGCGGCATTGGTTCCGGCTAACCAGCCTCCGGCAGTGGCAGCGGTATAGCCTTCAGTGCCGGTGAGTTGTCCTGCTGCTAAGAGGGTCGATCGCGTTTTAAATTGTAAGGTGCGGTCTAACAATTGGGGGGAATTAATAAAAGTATTCCGGTGCATCACTCCCATGCGGACAAATTCAGCATTTTCTAATCCCGGAATTAATTGAAAGACGCGCTTTTGTTCTCCCCATCGTAAATTCGTTTGAAATCCGACCATATTCCAAAGTTGTCCGGCTTTGTCTTCTTGGCGCAATTGCACCACGGCATAAGGCCGATTTTCGCAGCGGGGGTCACTTAATCCCACGGGTTTTACGGGACCGTAGCGCATGGTATCTTCTCCCCGCTTTGCCATTTCTTCAATGGGTAAACAGGCTTCAAAAAACTTGGAAGTTTCTCGGTCAAAGTCTTTTAATTCTGCTTGTTCGGCTTTGCACAATTCCTGCCAAAAATGCAGGTATTGTTGTTTGTTCATGGGACAATTGATATAGTCAGCGTCTCCTTTGTCATACCGGGAGGCGCGGAATGCGATATCTAAATTGATGGAGTCGCCAACAACGATGGGACTGGCTGCATCAAAAAAGCTCATGTATTCCATGCCGGTGAAGCGCTGCAAGTCGGTGGCGAGGGCGGGGGTGGTGAGGGGTCCGGTGGTGAGGACGACGATGCCATCTTGGGGAATTGCGGGGGCTTCTTCGCGCCGCAGGTGGATTAAGGGGTGATTGGCAAGGGTTTCGGTGAGTTCATGGCTGAAGACGCCACGATCAACGGCGAGGGCACCACCAGCGGGGACTTGATGGCGATCGGCGGTGCCGATGACGAGGGACCCGAGTTGGCGCAGTTCTTCATGAAGTAATCCGGCTGCCCGATCGCTGGCTTTGGCCCCAAAGGAGTTGCTGCATACCAGTTCGGCAAATTCCCCGGTATGATGGGCGGGGGTCATTTGCACGGGTCGCATTTCATAGAGGACGACGGGGACCCCAGCGCGGGCGATTTGCCACGCGGCTTCGGTGCCTGCAAGTCCGGCACCAATGACTGTAACGGGTTGTTGGTCGTTCATAAACACGCTGAGAACTCCTGAGATTGGGCAATAGGGCGATCGCACCCCTGAACAAGGGGAAATGAGGCTAGACCCTTCAAATTATATTTAACCACTGGGTGATCAGTCGGGGTGCAGGTAAGACGATCGCTAATAACAGGGCGATCGCCAGTAAGCCCGATATATCTCGGCGATTATCCAGTTCGCTAACGTCATTCAGGGCCGGAGAATCTACAATCGGCATGAAGAATAACAGAATCGCCCAAATAATCCATCCCCGTTGCACTAACGAGAGTCCGAGGAAGGCAAACCGGGTAATTTGGCTAATTTGGGCGGCTTTCACCTGCCCAAACATGGCATGAATGATATGTCCTCCATCCAATTGACCCACGGGAATCAGGTTTAAGGCGGTGGCGATTAATCCAATGTATCCCGCAACGGCAACGGGATGTAAGTTAATGGCACTGGTGAGGGTGAGTTGTGACCCGAGGGTGAGTTTACTCAACAGGGTGAGAATCAGGGAACTTTTGGGATCGAGGGCGGTGATTTGGAACATTCCGGCATTCTCTGGCATGGGGACCACGGTGGAATGAACCAATCCCCAGCACAACAGGGGGAGGGTGACGACGAATCCAGCCAGGGGACCGGCGATGCTGATATCAAATAAGACTTTTCGATTCGGCATGGGCGATCGAATTTGGATGAACGCCCCAAAAGTGCCTAACAAAAAGGGAAAGGGAATAAAATAAGGCAGGGTTGTCTTGATTTTATAAAAAACTGCGGTCAAGTAGTGACCGGATTCATGGATACCCAGAATAAGCATGAGGGCGACGGCGTAGGGTAGCCCCTGGAGCAATATACTCGGATTGGATTGGACTTGATCCAGTGAAAATCCAGCTAGTTCCGTCCCGAACAAGCTGGTGGTAAACAGGGTAATCGCGGCGAGAGATAGGGCGATTAGGGGTTTGTTTAAGTCCTCGGTAGATGGGGTTTGTTCCGGATTGGGAACGAGGATAAAAAAGGGCTGACCTTTGAAATCTTCTTGAAAAATAATTAAGAAGCGATCGCCAAATTTATCTTCTATTTTGGCGCGAATTTTGTGATAGGCGGACTCCGGGGGCGATCGCAACTGACCCCGACAGATCACCGCTTGCGGACGGTAATCAATCTGATGCAAGGCATAAACCGTCCAATCAAAGCATTCCCGCAGTTGCTGTTCTTCTCCATCATTCAGAGCCCGTAATTCCTGGGCACTGGCGGGAGGACGTGGGCGAGATACCGCTTTGATTCCGGCAGATTCCGGGACGGGATCACCCGGTGAATCCTGTTCTAAGGGAGGGGGAAGATCCCGGCGACCCCAGAAAAACAGGATCCAGTAAATCAGGGGCGATACCACAAAGGAACCGAGAGCCACTTCAGTGGGTAAGGGAGTGCGATCGCCATGAATGATTAACCAAGTCATCCAGAGGAATGCAGGGGCCATTAATGCCAACCATAACACCCAAACCGGAGTGCGCGTCAGGTGTGCTACACGCTGCCGCAGAATAATGTATGTAATGAATCCTAGAAGCAGAAACCAGAGAATCATGCTATGCCCAAACAACCACGGGCTGTCCTTGATAATATTTTTGCCTTTTCTCCCAATCGAGAGACCCTAGGCGCGACAGCTTATCTTATTGTAGAAAACAACGCCAATATCCTGGTAGATTGTCCCCCCTGGGATGAATCCACAGCGGAATTCCTGATTCACCAAGGCGGCGTGCAGTGGCTCTTTTTAACCCATCGGGGGGGGATTTCCAAAGTCAAGGAAATTCAAAAAGCAACGGGCTGTCAAGTGGTGATTCAAGAATGGGAAGCCTATTTACTGCCCGAATTGACCCTACAGACGTTTGAGAAAGATTGTACCCTGAGTCCCCATTGTCAGGGAATTTGGACCCCCGGTCATTCCCCTGGGTCCTCCTGTTTATATTATGGGGGTCATGGTGGGGTCTTATTTGTGGGACGGCATTTACTCCCAAATGCTCAGGGAGAACCGATACCCTTGCGAACGTCTAAAACGTTTCATTGGACCCGGCAAATTCAGGCCGTTAAGGCATTGCAAGAGCGATTTACACCGGAGAGCTTGCACTATATCTGTCCGGGGGCGAGTACGGGCTTTTTACGCGGGAAACGGGTGATTGACTCCGCCTATGAGCATCTTGCCGCGATCGATGTTCAGCAGTTGCGGGAGTTGGAACCTATTCTATGAACCGTTCTCGTGTCATGACTCCACCGTGACACGGGCAATCAGCGGCTCTGCCGCCTGTATTGGGGGCCCATAGCAGCAGGAGGCAGAGCCTCCAATTGGGCGTGACTCGGCTCCGCCGAGTCACGAGGGAAGGAGAGAGGGGTCACGAGGTCGAAAATAGGAGTGCTGCGCACGAGGTCGAAAATAGGAGTGCTGCGCAATTCTTGCTAAAATGCAAGCCAATAGTGCGTGTCCTTGAATTGTTGGTAATAAATCATGTCCGTTGCAACTCCTTACTCGAACGCGCCTGATGTCTCAACCGAAGATTATTTAGTCGTTGGTTTGGCAACTTGTTTTCTCAAAGAAGATGGGGAAGTCCATCAGGTCAAAATTGTAGAACCCATCCCTTCTGCGGCTTTAGAAGCGATTCTCAAGGGAATTCCGACCTCTTATGAAATGGCTTGTGCCACCACTCTGGGTGCAGTTTTGGAGGGGGATCAGCCCAAACTGTTGGCGGAGTTTCCCGCTGATGCTCAATTCTGTGATGATTTTATAGAACGAGCCATTTCGACGGTTCGCACCTATCAACATCGTCCCCAAGCTCAGAATGCGATCGCCCTGGGGTCAACTTATCGCGATTTGAACTATTCAGTTGATCGCAAGCGGGTTCTGAATTCCGATAACATTGTTCGCGCTGAAGATAACGTTAAGCAACACGAGTACACTCATAAGGTTTTGTAAATTGTCAGAATTGAGCTAGGGTGAGTGCGGCTTTAACCCGATGACTTTCCCTAACCGGATACCTACCAAAAATGAGGGATGAATCATTGTTTTATGAGTGATAGTTCATTCCTCATTTTTATGCTCTATTTGATTGAGGTCATCAGCGCGATCGCATTAGAAAAAATTTTTTAATCATGACTGAAAATAAACCCCTCTCTTTAGGAGAACAAAATTATCAAGACTTTGCGGAACGGTATGCGGCAGCAATTCAAACTAAACCTCATAATGCCGATTATGAACGTCCCGCTACCCTGTCTTTATTGCCCAATAGTGTACAAGGATTGCGCGTCTTAGATGCTGGATGTGGTCCGGGAATTTACACCCAATGGTTACTCGATCGCGGTGCAGAGGTAGTCGCCTGTGATGTGACCCCGAAAATGGTGGAAATAACTCGGGAACGCGTGGGAAATTCCGCTGAGGTGCATTGTGCCGATTTAGACCAGCCTCTAACGTTTGCGGGAGATGGCAAGTTTGATTTAGTGGTTTGTCCCTTGGTGTTAGACTATATTTTGGACTGGCATCCTGTATTTTGTGAGTTCTTTCGGGTCCTAAAGTCCGAGGGAATTTTAGTCTTTTCTTGCGGTCATCCCACCGCAGATTTTATGTATAGTCAAACCCAAAATGTCACCTCGGCAGATTACTTCAAAATTGAAGATTTTGTCATGGAATGGCGCTTGTTTGGTAAACCTTACCCGATTATTAAATCCTATCGACGACCCTTACAAGCGATTTTAAATCCATTAATTCAGGCGGGATTTTGTTTGGATAAAATTCTGGAACCCCAGCCGATAGAATCTTTTAAAATAGCGGATGCTGAGGGATATGAACATTTGATGAGATCGCCGGGTTTTCTCTGTGTTCGTTCCCATAAACCGGGACAGGTTTTGGCTTAAAAATCGGCGAATCGCTTGGAAAATTACCAGAAATCTCATAAACTCAGAATCAGGTAATGCTCGATTGACTGGAGGGACAAATGGAACTGATGACGGAACGAATTGAATCAATTAAGGCAGGGGCGATCGCAGGATTTTCCGTAGCAGTCGCCTTCGGGGTGACGAGTTTGGGGAATCAGTTGATGTTATCTCCTGGGGTTGAGAGTTGGGCAATTTTCCCCGAATGGCAGCGGTTGTGGTTGAGTGCAGCAAGTGCGGGGGTAGCAGGCTTTTTATTTGGGGTGACTTACCGTTATATTATCCGGGATGATGTTAATCCTCACCTCAAATCTGGGGCGGTATTTGCATTTGGATTAGTACGGGGATTGGCTCAAGTTGAAGTGGGATTAAGCAATCCGAGTAGTGTGTTTCCTGTGGCAGTGATGGCGGCTGAAAGTATTTTAATGTTTGCAGTAGCGAGGGTTCTATTAGATGCTGCGATCGCCCGTCATTGGGTTAAGCCTTTTTCTAATTTTTGAATCTTCCTCTTCACCTTGAAGAGGAGGAGAGAGGGAATATAGAAGTTTTTGAGCTAATCCAATATGAAAGATCGACCTCAATCCCCCTTACCAACGGGGACTTTAAAGCTTAAACTTTATTTAAGGTGTATAAAAGCTTTCATGTTATTTATTAAACCTTGAATTAGGTCAAATCAATTGTGAGTTTTAATAGTCTGTTACCCGGAGGCGATCGCATCCAAATCAGTTAGCCGATGTGTGGAGAGTCTGGGTTAGGATTAGACTTAAAACTAGCACACTTGATTGTAAAAAACTTGTTTTTTATGCTTAAAAAATATTGAAAAAATGTTTATAGTATAACCTGAAATTAGTTGTTGAAGTCAGAAATTTAAGCCTCAAACAGCCGTTTTAACCAGGTTGCAAAAATTTGGGCGATCGCTGACTCCCTCCGTAAAACCTGCGCCGTAATTGCCTGTCCCATCGGCATTCCTGGCTTCTTCTGCCATGCTAACCAGGTATGAATCAGCGCCTTTGCATGATGAATTTCTCCATATTGGTTCAGTCCCTCTCTTTCAATTTCCCTTAAAATTTCTTCCGCTTTCAAACGCAGCTTATCATCTTCTGGTATCCACAATGCTAAAAAATCTTCTAACATTCCGGACTCTTGATTATCTGGCATCACCCAAACTCCCACCCGCTTTTAAAAAGGATCCTTTGGTGGATAAATCCACCCCTTTTCCTGTGCTGATATCGCGTAGCATACGGACCTCTGAATTGTGGATGTTCTTCTATTCTAGTTTAGGAACCGATCGCGGATTCGATCGCCCCTTCTGCATCATGCACGATCGCCCGTAACTCTTCCAACATCGGTTGTTCCACCTCTTGCCACAATCCGCGTTGATTTGCCTCTAACAAGCGTTCTGCCATATCTCGCAACGCCCAGGGATTCTTGTGGTGGATAAACTCTCGCACTTTGTCATCTAACAAATATGCTTTTGCTACGCCCTCATACATAAAATCTTCTACACAATGTGCTGTAGCATCGTAGGCAAACAGATAATCCAAAGTCGCGGCCATTTCAAATGCACCTTTATACCCGTGGCGCATGACGCCCTCAAGCCATTTTGGATTTACCACTCGCGATCGATATACTCGGTCAATTTCCTCCTCTAAGCGGCGAATTTTGGGCTTTTCCGTTAGGGAATGGTCGCCGAAATAGGCTACCGCATCCGTGCCTCGCACCGCCCGTACAGCCGCTAATAACCCCCCTTGGAACTGATAGTAATCATCAGAATCCAGTAAATCATGTTCCCGATTATCTTGGTTATGTAAGACAATCTGCATCTGCCCTAACCGTTGTTCAAACGCTTCTGGGGCAGAATGTCCATTTCCCATGCCTGTATAAGCGTAACTACTCCAATTAATATAAGCGCGGGCCAAATCTGCGTCAGTCGTCCAGTTTTGCCCTTCGATTAATCCTTGTAATCCTGCGCCATAAGCGCCCGGTTTTGACCCAAAGACTCGATAACGCGATCGCCGGTTTGCTTGTTCCGGAGTCAACCCCAAACCTTGCCAAGTCTCACTTTCTACCTGCACTTGTGCCGCCAAGGGATTATCGGTTGCCGGTTCCTCCAAACTCGCCACTGCTTCTACTGCGCGATCGAACAAATCGATTAAGTTGGGAAAGGCATCCCGGAAAAATCCAGATACTCTCAATGTGACATCGACCCGGGGACGCCCCAAAACCCGGACGGGCAGAATTTCAAAATCGACCACGCGCCGGGAGGGACCATCCCAGACTGGGCGTACCCCCAGCAAGGCGAGGGCCTCGGCAATGTCATCGCCGCCAGTTCGCATGGTGGAGGTCCCCCAGACGGATAATCCCAGGGTTTGCGGATATTCCCCATTTTCCTGAGTGTAGCGCTCGATCGCCTCTTCTGCGGCCCTCCGTCCAATATCCCAAGCTGTTTCTGTGGGAATTGCCCGAATATCTACGGAGTAAAAATTGCGTCCCGTTGGCAATACTTCGGGGCGTCCTCGGGTGGGTGCACCGGATGGCCCACTCTTGATATATTTTCCCTCTAATCCCCTCAATAATTGAGTGATTTCTTCGGAAGTTTGTTGCAATGCTGGAAGCAAACAATCGCGAATCCACTCTAATTCTTTTGCCGTGGCGGTGTCGGGTTTAGGCAGAATTATTTCTCCCGTCGGATTGATAATTTGGGCAACTAATGTTGCTGCTTCTGCTTCTAAAGAGGCGACCGCATCTCCAATGGTCCGCCGAGAAGAATTAGCTATCAATTCCGATAAAAATTCCGCCGGATTGCTGGTCAGCGGGTCAAAGGAAAGTCCTTGATCCTGTGCTAAAGCGCGAGTCAGTCCGAGGCGACTACTTCCGGGATGTCTGGCGATCGCCACAATTAAATCTACCAATTGCCGCCCTTCGGGACATTTCCCAAAAATATGCAGTCCATCTCGGATTTGCACTTCTTTTAATTCACACAAATATCCATCCAAATTGGCGATTAATGCGGTAAAGTTCGGATCCGCCTCCGTAGAATTGGATGAATTATTCCAAGATGTATTTTTATCCAGATGTTGGTCTTTTACCAATTCAATCAGGCGACTGCGAATTGGTTTTAAACGAACTGGATCCAAACTTTGGGCTTCATAATATTCATCGATTAACCCTTCTAGTTGTTGCAGGGGACCATATAATTCCGCCCGGGTCATGGGTGGGGTTAAATGGTCGATAATTACCGCTTGCGATCGCCGTTTTGCTTGGGACCCTTCTCCTGGGTCATTGACGATAAACGGATAAAAATGCGGCATCGGTCCCAGGGCAACTTCTGGGTAACAATTTTCTGAAAGGGCGATACTTTTTCCCGGTAACCATTCTAAATTGCCATGTTTGCCCACATGAGTAATCGCCTGTGCACCAAAGCATTCTCGAATCCAATAATAATAGGCGAGATAGTCATGAGTCGGTTCTAAATCTGGGGCGTGATAGTTCAAACTGGGGTCGATGTCGTACCCTCGGGAGGGTTGAATTCCGATAAAAATATTGCCCAATTGAATACCGGGAATGGGGAAGGTTTGGGTTTCCAAAGTCAGGCGATCGCCTTGCTTGTTTCCCCACCGATTCTCAATCCCTTGGCGAACGGGTTCGGGCAAAGTTTGAAAATAAGATTGATAGTCTTTCCCGGGTAATACTTGGCGAATTTTTCTCCATCCTTCCCCTTCCGGGTCGTTGGTAACTCCGGCAGTGAGGAGGCGAATCAATTCGTCCCCTGTAGTCGGGATATTTTCCACCCAATACCCAGCAGTTTGAAGGGCGTTTAGGATTTCAATACAACTTGCTGGCGTATCCAAACCGACACCATTAGCGAGGCGTCCGTCTCGGGTGGGATAATTCGCGAGAATTAAGGCAATTTTGCGCTGACTGGGGGGAGTTTGCCGGAGTTTGATCCAGTTGGCAGCGAGATCCGCCACGAAATCAATGCGATCGCCCAGGGGTTCATACATCACCACCGGGGTCTCCAGTTTTACATGATTTTCTTGTACCGTCTTAAACGACACCACCCGCGTGATAATCCGTCCATCCACTTCCGGAAGGGCAACATTCATCGCCATATCCCGGGGGGAGAGTCCCTGAAAACCCGATTCCCACTGTTCCTGAGTGCCTCCACTGAAAATGACTTGCAAGACGGGGACATCAAGGGTTTCCCAGAATTTTAGGTCTGTGGAGGGAGAGTCCTGGGTAGCGGGTAACGTCTGGACCGCTTGACCGATCGCAAACCCTGTGGTATTTAATATTATCTGCACGGTTTCAGACTCAGGGGGTTGCAGATAGGTCAACAATTCGGCTTGAACATCTTGATCCCGCAAAGAAGAGACAAATACCGGCACTGGGTCTAAGTGGCGATCGCGCAACCCTTGACAAAGTGCATCAATTGGGGCAGTATTTCCAGCTAAGTAATGAGCGCGATAAAAGAGAATCCCCACCTTGGGAAATGAAGGGGATAATTGAGAAGAATTTAGGGCAGATTTAGAAATAATTAATCCGGTCGGATTGAGGCTTGATTCTTTTGGGCTAAATGGTTCATTTGGAAGTCCAAAGCTTGCGGATTTCCAAGGATAAAGTCCAACCCGAGGAACTGGCATCGGTGGACCGGGATTATAGTCTTTTTTTAAGCAAACTTGGGCGATAAATTGGAGCGCATTAACTAGATTATCGACACCGCCTTCGGTAAAATATTGCCAGACTTGATTAACCACAGAGAGGGGAACCGAGGAATGACCGATTAAATCGGGGTCCCCGGCATCATCGCCGGGAATCACAATCAGGTGAGCCCCTGTATTTTGCACCGTTTCTCGAACGACTTCCAACCCGTAGGACCAATAAGCACGCCCTCCCAGCAATCTCAAGATAATGACTTGTGCTTCGGAGAGGACCTCCAGTGCATAAGTATCGATACTGAGTTGCTGTTGCAGTTGCAGCAGATTGACCACCCGTAAATCGGGAAAGTCCGGTGGGAGGTGGACAAGGGCCTGGGCGATCGCTTGAATATCCGTATCCGCCGCCGTCACGATCGCGATGGGTGCCGGAGTTTGGGACACCAAAATTACCCCCTCCTCCTGCGGATTCCAACCCCCGGGTGTAGCAGCTAGACGATGCATGAGAGTCTCCTGAAGCGATCCAAGTACAATGGCACAGTCCATCGTACCAAACCCCAGGGCAGACGCAACCCTAGAACTCCCAGGGCATCCGTACCAACGCCGGAAGGCAACTGGGTCTCCTGAGAAAATTTCTCCTGATGTTGCCGTCAATCTCCGACCAAATCCTGGTTTTTTGCCCTCGGGATCTCATCCGCATCCCGATACCCTAGAGAAATTCATCCATCAAGCCGGGAGAAATCTCCGATCAAGTCCCTGGCAATTTTTCTTAAGATAGAGATGACTGTAGGTTTATTATTCCGAAAAAATACTGATATGGATTAAAACTCAAACTGTCCCCTGTCCTCGGTCTATCTTATAAAGAAAAGGTGAAGACTATAAAAACCCTCAAATTTCTGACCCAAAACTTGAAAAATTACCCTACTATAGCTAATAAGCCAGTGAGTAGAGACTTATTCAAGTTGTTTTTAGAAATCCGAAGTGCAGCAGCTTTAGGGCAAGCTTCACTGGGTGATTCTAAAACAATAGAAATTGGGGAAGGTTTGAGGGTAGAGTTAAGGACAAGCATTTCCCCCCGAAAATTCCCCCATCGCATTCAGCTTTTGCCAATAGGCGCTTAAAATATGCCGACCTTAGAAGTCTCACGAAGAACTTTATCTCATAATACCTTTGAGCAGTTGCGCCAGTTGTTACAGCAACAGGGCCAACGTCAAGGGTCAGTGGTACTGACTGAAGCGGACCTCGGTACCGAAGAAATTCCTTCTGATGACCCTTGGCAATGGTTTACTCTAGTCCTGTCCGAGGAGTTTAGGGTGTTGCTGTTGGGGGGACCTGCGGAGGGGACGAATGCCGATCGCCCAAATGCCATCGGGACTCTCTCGCCTCAAGTGGAAGTCGGTTTAACCTTTGAACCCTCACAAGTCGCCGCATTTGTAGCCCGGTTAGAGCAGTCGCCCCTCGTTAATCTCGATCGCGACGAACTCGAACGCAGCCATCACAACCTCCAACCCAATAATCCTCAACTTGTCAGCGAATTTATCCTCTCGGCGATCGCCTTGCTTACTGCCGATAATTTCCATCCCAGTGATCCCGCCGATAGCTGCGTCTCCATCTGCCAACCCGTAGAAAATGCCCTGCACCACCAAATCGAACAAGAACAACTCTTAAATCAAGTCACCACCCAGATTCGTCAGAGTCTGGAACTCCCCACCATCTTATCGACTGCCGTAGAACAGGTGCGTCGTTTCCTCCGGGTTGATCGATTGGCTATTTTTCAATTTAACCCTCAAAATTCCTCCCCAACCCTAGAGGCAGGCAATGGTAAACCCTCCCCTGAGACCCCCGGTGAAACCTTCCACCTTTGGGATGAAATCCAGTCCATTTCCGACGATTTAGAGAGTGGAGATACGGACTTTCTCTACGAACAATTTCCCCTCCAGCGAGAATCGGAACTTGGAGCTATCACTTACGAATCCCGAGCTTCCGACGAAATTCCTTCCCTCCTTCGAGTTCAACATGAAGGGGGTTCTTTTCTGCCCGGAGCTGAATTTCGCGACCAATATCATAAAGGATTTATTCAAGCGATCGCTGATGTTTCCCTCGCCTACACTTTATCCCCAAGCTGTTTACAAATGCTGCGGGACCATCAAATTCAAGCCCAATTAATTGTCCCCATCGTCGTTCAGGAAAACCTCTGGGGACTGTTAATTGCTCATCAATGTTTTGAAACCCGATTTTGGCTCCCCAGCGAACAAAACTTTCTTAAACATATTGCCGAACATTTAGCCTTAGCCATTCACCAAGCCGAACTGTACGCTCAAGTCAGTCGCCAAAAAAAAACATTAGAAGAACGAGTGATCGAACGCACTCATGACCTCCATGATGCCCTCGTCGCGGCTGAATCTGCCAATCGTGCTAAAAGCGAATTTTTAGCAACTATGAGCCACGAATTGCGGACCCCGTTAACCTGTGTGATTGGGATGTCTTCTACCCTCTTGCGCTGGTCCTTTGGACAAATGAGTGCCAAACAACAGGAATATCTCAAAACCATTCATGACAGTGGCGAACACCTGCTGGAACTGATTAATGACATTCTGGACTTGTCTCAGTTAGAAGCAGGCAAAGCCATTTTGAAAATTACCGAATTTTCCTTGACCAAACTTGCCCACCAGTGCTTGCAAAGCGTCGCCCACAAAGCGGTAGAAGCCGGATTACACCTAGAAATAACCTTAGCCTTAGACGGTCAAAAAACCGACCTTTGGACCGCCGATCGCCGACGAGTGCAGCAAATCATCTTAAATCTTTTGAACAATGCCATTAAATTTACACCCAACGGAGGAACGGTGACCCTGCGAGTTTGGAGTGAGGGTAAAAATGTGGTATTCCAAGTGGAAGATACCGGCGTCGGGATTCCCGAAGACCAACAATCTTTACTCTTCAAAAACTTTCAACAATTGGATACTTCTTACCGCCGTCAATATGGCGGGACGGGACTCGGACTCGCTTTAACCAAACAACTCGTTGAACTCCACGGGGGATGGATTGAAGTACAATCCACCGTGGGCGAAGGGTCTATTTTTACGGTCCATCTACCTGCAGCGCGGTTATTATCTAACTCCAATTCTCAGAATCGTTTGGGTGATAGCTTTAGTTCCGAACCCCTGCAAGGTCGAATCATTTTGATTGAGGATTGCGAAGAGAGTGCTAACCTAATTTGCGACATTTTAACCACCGCTGGTTATCAGGTGGTATGGATGATTGATGGAGCGACGGCACTAGAACAATTTGAACTGTTACAACCTACTGTAGTCATTCTCAATTATAGCTTAAAGAGCATGAATGGCTCGGAACTGATCCACTCTTTACGTCAGTCTCCGGGGCGGGAACCTCTGAAAATTTTAGCGTTAATTGGCCTAGAAACTGGGGAAGATAAAGACCGGGCTTTTGAAGCCGGGGCTGATGATTGTTCTCCGAAACCCATCGCTCCAGAACGGCTGATTAATCAAGTTAATACCTTGTTTCATTCCTGTAGAGTGGTCAATCAACCTGAACGAGGAGAAATTGGAGCGAGTAAATAATCAAGGGAATTAGCTCGATTTTTGAGCAATGAAATAGGCTTAAAATTTATCGTTTCTTGCTGGAATAAGCTAAAGTTAATTTTAGTCCTTGAAATTTCATCAAAATCAAGAGTCTTTAACGGGTTAATGAACGAACAACTCTCTGAAAAATCGGTGAATTTGACCGCTGCGATCGCCCCTTTAGAGGGCGGATTAATTGTGTCTTGTCAGGCTCCCCCAGATTCACCCTTGGCGGAACCCTCTATCATTGCCGCGATCGCCTTGGCATCGGTTCAGAATGGGGCCGTGGGGGTCCGCATCGATACCCCCGCTCATGTCAAAGCCGTGCGCGATCGCCTGGGTGTCTCGATTCCCATTATCGGCCTCTGGAAACAATCCCTCCCCGGATCTGAAGTCTACATCACCCCCCAGTTTCATCATGCCGAGGCGATCGCCGCTAGTGGTGCCGATATCATCGCGATCGATGCCACCGATCGCACCCGTCCCCATGATGAAACCCTCGCCAATCTGATTACCGCCATTCACACCTACCTCGGAAAACCTGTCATGGCGGATGTGGATACCCTAGAAGCGGCGATCGCTGCCGCCAATTTTGGAGCCGATATCATTGGCACTACCCTCTATGGCTACACCCGCGCCACTCAAAACTCCATTCCTCCGGGGTTCGATCTCCTCGCCGAAATCCGCCACATCTTCCCCGGATTCCTGATTTGTGAAGGCGGCATCAGTTCCCCCGAAATGGCAAAACGCGCCCTTGATTTGGGCGCGAATGCGGTCGTTGTCGGTACGGACATTACTGGCATTGATCTCAAGGTTCAAGCCTATCAAAAACACTTGAATTTGAGTGATTGAAAGGGTCTATAAAAACCTACAGGCTTCAGCCTGCGGGTTTTTATAGACATTTACCAGCCGAATTCCGTATAACTGAAACCGTCATTCTTGCTGCCGTTTGACAATAATCATCTTAGAGCCAACCACAGGACTACGAGCCAACAAATGGCCTTGAGAATCGGCAATTTCCACCGTTCTAAAATCCAATTCTTTCCCCCGCTCGAAGATTTGTGCGGCTAATTTATCTTGGCGAGAAGCGGTAATATTGTACCACTCATCGCTAATTCGCACGCGCAATTGAGAGGCTCCAAAATTGGCTTGAATTGAGGCGATCGGAATATCTGCATCCTCAGTCACTTGGGCAATTTGGCTCTGAATTGCCGCAATGAGGGTTTGTTCTGGGGTTAAGGGAGCCTGTGGTGTTTCCACGACGGGAGGCACTTTCTTGGGCCGGGGGAGCTCTTTTGGTGGAATAATTGGAGGGGGTTCTTTCTGGACTGGGGGGAGTTCCGGTGCCGTCGTAGGAACCTCGGAAACTGGGGGGAGATAGGCTGGAGGCATTTCCGAGACTTCCGAGGAGGCAGGAGGGAGAATTTGTGCCACTTCGGCGGGTTTGGGGACTAAAACGCGGGTTGTCGTCCAAGTAATGATCACGACAATCAAGGCGATCGCCCCAGTTAATCCCCAATCGGACAAAGTTTGATTGAGTGCGGTAGGCAACAGGGCTCGAATCGGCGCTAAAATCTGGGATAAAAGCGTGGGCTTTCGTTCTACCCTAAAGCCTTCTATCCTAACTTGAGCAGGAGTCTTGGAGGGGGGAATGGGTTGCGCTTCCAGGGTCTCGACGACCCCTTCTAAGAGTTGAATAATGGAACGCAACGCGGCGATCGCCACCGCTTTAAATCCTGATGGCGGAGGTTTCGGCGAAGGCGAGACAGATGGAGAAGAGTCTGCCGGTTTTGGGGTTTGAGGGTCTGACTCTGGTGGAGTTGGCGGATCTTGGGACATCTTGTTCTAGGCGATCGACGAGGACAACAGGGAATACTTTAAAGATGCGACCATCCTTGGATTAATCTATCATTTTGTGTGAAATGTCCTTTAAATTCTTGCAAATTCCCCACCGAATGAATGTGAAACGCCGAGAATTTTTACGGGCTGGACTTAGTGCCTTAACCTTTGCTATCCTAGGCAAAACTCTCAGGGGGCTAACGAAAGAGAGGTCAGAGACTGAGTTGGATTTGATACCACCATCCCCAGATACCTTGCTGCTGCGTTTTGTCGCCGTGGCGGATACGGGTGCGGGTAATGAGGGTCAATATGCAGTCGGACGGGCGATCGCCCGCTACCATGAGCAAAATCCTTTTGATTTAGTCTTGCTTGGCGGGGATAATATCTACAATCATGGCGAAATTGAGAAAATAGAGCGCGTCTTTGAGCAACCCTACCGATCGCTCCTCGATGCCCAGGTTAAATTTTATGCCTGTCTGGGCAATCATGATATTAAAACCAATAACGGCAATGATCAAGTCCAATATCCGGGCTTTAATATGCAAGGGCGCTACTATAGTTTGCGTCGAGATCAAGTCGAGTTTTTTGTCCTGGATACCAACCGTAATGCAGATTGGCAGAGTCAGTTACCTTGGTTAGAAACTCAACTCCAAGAGAGTGATGCACCGTGGAAAATTGTCATGGGACATCATCCCCTTTATACCTCCGGGTTACATTTAGGCAGTCGGTTTCTCCGTCGGAAACTGATGCCTTTATTCCTAGAACATGGGGTTTCACTTTATATTAATGGACATAATCATAATTACGAACGAAGCCAGACGATCGGGAATACCACCTACTTAACTTGTGGTGCCGGTGCAAAAACTCGACGAGTTGGGCGTTCCAGTTGGACGGCGCGATCGGCGAGTCAACTGAGTTTTGCAGCGGTTGAAATTTACAGCGATCGCCTTCACATCACCGGCATTGACCAAAATAACCGGACTTTTGATCGAGGCGCGATCGCCATCCTCAATCCTGTGTAATTCAACTCGCAAGCCAGATGCTCCCAGTCCTACTCCCTATGCCTAGCTTATCACGGTGGGAACCGCTAGATTTCAATCAATAGGATGTAACCACCACTTCAGAAATTTTCCCCCGATGAGCTCCTTTGGAATTAATCGATCGCGCTGCTGAAACTTCATGAATCCGGAACTTTTGATAAAGCTCTCGAATAAACGGACAATCTGAATTAGACAGCATGACTTTCACCCCGCGATTCGCCAGTTCTGCAAACACATCCCGTAAGCGAATTTGGTCTTTTTCATTAAAATTATAGCGACTGTATGAAGTAAATTGACTCGTATTACTCAGGGGATAATAAGGCGGGTCGAAATACACAAAGTCTTGGTCAGTTTTGGCTTCATCCAGAACCTTATCAAAATCGCGAACTTCTAATATTACCGATCGCAAAGCCAGGGAATCTGCCCGCAGTAACTCGGCATTACAAATCGTGGGATTTTTATAGCGGCCAATCGGCACGTTAAATTCCCCTTTAGAATTTTCTCGGTACAATCCATTAAAACAAGTTTTGTTTAAATAGATAATTCGAGCGGCTTTCTTAACTAATGTGTGATTTTTCTGCGCTCTAACTTGATAATAATATTCACAATTATGTTTAACTTGATGCAATTCTAACGCTTTGATTAAAGCCTCCACGTCAGTTTGAACACAGCGATATAAATTAATCAATTCTTCATTAACATCGGATAAAACCGCGTTAAACCCTGACGAATGCTCTTGAAATAAATAGAAAAAAACCGCACCCCCTCCTAAAAATGGCTCGTAATAATTTTTAAACTGAGGGGGAAATAGGGGTTGATATTGTGAAATCAGTTGAGTTTTGCCCCCAGCCCATTTCAGAAAAGGGCGGGGTAAAACTGTTAATGCAGTCGTCTCGTTCATCTATACCTAAAACTGTACCTAATTTTGTAGCAACGGCCTCCCTTTTGGGTGAACCGAAGTCAAGTGATAAACTCAATGATTCCCGTTGATATTAGACCTCATTGTCTAAATCTCTTAAGCCCCCTTTTTTAAGGGAGGTTTGAGGGGATCAATCCAGAATTTTGCAAGAGATCTATTGTTTTGTTGGGGTTGCGATCGCGCAAATAGCGGTGATCCGGGTTGGGCGATCGCATCCTAGGAAATTGTTCCCCTCTCCTGTACCTCCCCCCGGTTACCCCATCACTCCCGCGCCCTTGCCTAGGCAATTCTGTCGCAATTTGGGGCTGTTTCAATTCCACCCCAACTCCAAAAGTTCATGAACCCCTAACATACCACGATCGCGCTCGGAATTCTTCCATTGCTTACCTCGGGGAAACCCAGGAGTAATCATTGATACGACAGTTTAAAACCGATTTTGGCATAATGGGGGAGGAGTTCCCATTCCTTCAACGGGAGTGACCCACTCCTTCCGAGGACTTCTTCCTCGAATTGTCTCAATTCGTATTAAAACCCTGAGTCCTTTCAGTCTAAAATAGACACACCCACTGCAATGAAATGGCAGTACAGCGGGTTGAATCAGTCAGATAGATCCATCCTTTCTCCCGAAAGCGCGATCGCTGCTTCAACTGAGTCCTTGATTCCGATCATGTATTTTCCAGGAGGTTTCCCAGATGGATTCTCAGGATGTTATCCAAGCCATAGATCGCATTTTACCTGACCCCAAAATCTTTGAAGATGTCAATAATATGTTACAAAAATACCGGGCTTCGGGTCAGAAAAAAGTGCAACTAGAAGATGAAGATATAAGTGTTGCAATTCCGGAAGGGGTTCAAATTGATATTGTAACGAAAGCCTTTTTTAATGAATATTTTGATATTAATTTAGGAACAGGTTATCGGGTTCAGGTAGCAATGGGTGGGATTCAAAAACAAAAACGGGGAAGAGTCTATCCCGAACTTTGTTTTGCCACGTTATTTTATGATGCCACTGGAAAAATGTTAATGATTGATTTTCATCAAAACATGATATAATTAAAATCTTTAATAGAAACTTATTTACTGTAAATGACCATGCCCCAGGTATCCCGTTTAGAACAATTTAAGGGTTGTTTGATTGGACAGTGCCTCGGTGATGCTGTCGGATGTCGTGTTGAAGGCTATGCCGAAGAAGTTTGTCAAAATTATGTAAATTATGAACTGAAAGTCAAGCGAATTCGAGACCGCGATCGCTTCCCTTTTCCCTTCGCTCAATACACCGATGATTCCCAACTCGCCCGCGAACTCCTGCAAAGTTATATTGCCTGTGGCCGATTCGACCCCGCAGACTATGCCCAACGCATTGGCGCAATTTTCAGCGAAGAACGCATCGTCGGGCGAGGGCGCTCTACAGAAGCCGCAGCATTACGATTAGCACAGGGGATTCCCTGGCAAGAAGCAGGGGAACTACCTCCGTCCGCAGGAAATGGCAGCGCCATGCGGGCCGCACCCATTGGGTTAATCTTCTATAATGACCCACCTCAACTGATTCAGGCTGCCGTAGACCAAGGACGCAGCACCCATCAGGACCCCCGATGCGCTGCCGGGTCCGTGGCGATCGCCGGGGCTGTAGCCCTTGTCCTTCAAGGGGAATCCGTCAATCCCGCCTCCTTCCTCTCCCAGTTAAGCGAATGGACAGGGCAAATTGAACCCATCCTCGCCGGATATCTGAAAAACTTAATCGACTGGATCGAATTACCCATTGAGGAAGCCGTCCGACTGATTTCTCGGGCGGGTCTGGCCCCAGATTACGAGCAACGTTGGCCGGGAATTTCGCCTTTTGTCATCGGGAGTGTCCTGTGGAGCCTCTATGCCTTCTTAAAAACCCCAGACGATTACTGGGAAACCATTTGCACTGCGGTTATTGTTGGGGGTGACGTCGATACCACCGCAGCGATGGCCGGTGCAATTTCCGGGGCCTATCTTGGACTCGATGCAATTCCCCGGGAACTGGCGATGAATCTGAATGACCAAGGAACTTGGAAGTTTAAAGAACTGGTGCAACTCGCGGAACAATGCTACGCGGTACAATGCAAACAGACTTAGCCGCACCTGTTCAGAATCTGAATTTTTATGTTTGATGACTTTTGGAGTAATATCCTTCGCTACCCGCGCTATTTTGTCACGATCATTCTGGGTATCTTTTTTGCCCTGTTCGGTTGGGTTAAGCCACTCTTGCAAAAACCCGTAACCGCGATCGCCTTAGTCACGTTCGTGGTGACTGCCCTAATTTTTGTCGGGTTGACCTTACGCGGGATGTTGGGATTGGCGGTCAGCTAACACGGTACTGACCGTTTAGCTCAAAGGGCAAAGAAACCGGGTTTCTGACTCAGATTGGGTCCTTGCAGGGCAAAAATTGGATGAACAACCCGGTTTCTAACCTGGACTGGACCACCATCCTAGCCCCTTTCGGACCAGGAACCCTTCCACCTGAGTCCCTTAACTATCCTGAATTAAATGATCTGTAGGAATGACCGTGCTAAATCTGCCACCCGAGAAACAGATCCTCCTACAGGCGCGGTTTGCTGTTGTAGCGGTAGCAGGGATTAAAACTCTACACTACAAACAGGTGGATGCCTTCGAGTGCCACCTAAACCAATGAGTATTATGCAAACAAGGGAATCAATATTATGGCTACCGATCGTCGAGTAGAGCGTGTCGCGTCTTTAATTAAGCGCGAAGTCAGTTTAATGTTAATCGGCGACATTAAGGATGACCGAGTGGGTGCGGGAATGGTCAGCGTTACTGATGTCAATGTGTCCGGTGACCTCCAACACGCCAAGATTTTCGTCAGTATCTATGGCAGTGACGAAGCACGGGCGGAAACAATGGAAGGACTACAGGCCGCAACTGGCTATATCCGCAGGGAACTCGGTCACCGCGTGCGATTGCGTCGGACTCCAGAGGTGATATTTTTAGAAGACCGATCCATTGAACGCGGGACGCGCATCCTCACACTGCTCAATCAGATCAGTGCAGAACGCAAACAGCACAATCCCGACGCGGATGAGGAAGATGTGGATCTAAACGAGAGCGAAATTTCAGAAACTGAGGCTTAAATCTGTGGATATGTCGGATCTGATCCCGGCACTGCCGGATCTCGAAACCCTATCGTTACAAGAACAGGTCGCTCAGTTGTTCGTCGTGCGAGCATCTGGACATCTGTTTGACCACCAAATTGAATATCCCGATTGGGAACCCCCAGCGGCACAGTTGCAGAAGCTGGTGCAGGAAAAGGCCGTGGGGGGCGTAATTTTGGTGGGAGGCAGTGCGGGTGATTTGATGTTGCGATCGCAGCAGTTGCAATCCTGGGCCAAGTATCCTTTGCTGATTGCTGCCGATATCGAGGAAGGGGTCGGACAGCGATTTGCTGGTGCAACTTGGTTTCCCCCGCCAATGGCGATCGCCAAGATTGCCGCAGAAGAACCCTCAAAAGCTCAGGGTTACGCCACAGCAATGGGAGCCTATACCGCCCAGGAAGCCCTCGCCGTCGGGATTAATTGGGTCCTCGCCCCGGTGGTGGATGTAAATAACAACCCCGAGAACCCGGTGATTAATGTCCGTTCTTTTGGGGAAAATTCTGAAACCGCCAGCGAGTTAGCCCTGGCGTTTATGCGCGGTGCACAGAAGTATCCAGTCCTCACCTGTGCCAAGCACTTCCCCGGACATGGGGATACCAGTGTGGATTCCCATATCGAGTTGCCAGTGTTGCGACATTCCCCGGAACGATTAGAGACGGTGGAACTCCCGCCATTTCAACGGGCGATCGCTGGTGGGGTGGATGCGGTGATGAGCGCTCACCTCTGTATTGAAGCTTGGGACTCCGAATATCCGGCGACTCTTTCCTCAAAGATTTTAACGGGACAGTTACGCCAACGGTTTGGGTTTGAGGGGTTAATTGTTACGGATGCTTTAGTCATGGGGGCGATCGCCAAGCGGTATGGCCCCAATGAAGCCCCGATTTTAGCGTTAGAAGCTGGGGCGGATATTTTATTAATGCCTGTGGACCCCGCCGAGGCGATTACAGCCCTGTGTGAAGCGGTCAAATCCGGTCGCATATCCCGCGATCGCATTCACCAATCCCTAACCCGCATTTGGAAGGCCAAACAAAAACTTTTCTCCCCTTCTACGGTGGTTAATCCCCCCACTTCTCCCACCGCTCAACTCATTAATTTGTCTACGCCTGGGGCGATCAATTGTGTAGAAAATATCTTGCGGGAGTCGCAGCAAATTGGGGGGTCTTTGCCGTTATCCGTCCCTCAACCAGAATCTGGGGAGTATAGGAATAATTTATTGGTGACTGACTCTCTGGTTAATAGTGCGTTTCTGAATAAACAAGCCCCGGCGATCGTCATGCCTAAATCTAAGGGCTATCAATTTCAGGGAGTGGATTGTTCTACTCCCTTTCGATCGCAAGACTTAAAGACAACGACAACAGGAAAAACCCTACTGCAAGTCTTTATCCGGGGCAATCCGTTCGGAGGACCCGCCCAGGTGACCCGCCTCGCCCGAGAATGGCTCACTCACTTATTAGAAACGGGACAATTGCAAGCGGTGGTGATTTATGGCAGTCCCTATGTTCTGGACGAATTTAAAGCCCTCTTGCCTCCATCCATTCCCTTTGTGTTTTCTTATGGTCAAATGGGGGCCGCCCAAGCGATCGCCCTGGAAACTTTATTTGGACTAACCCCAACCCCAACCCAACCCAATCCGTTCTACTAAGGCTACAAATGAAATCTGCGCCTTGAGTCTGAAACCGGGTACAGACTCCCCTTGCTCCATTCCCCGGGTCTACCGGGGACTCATTTTAAATCCGATTTAAACCCGTTTATCCCCCGAAATCGGCGATCCCTATCCTGTTAATCGTCGTTTTCGTTCCCCCTAGTCTTCTCCCAGTCCGGCTTGAGCGGATTTAATTCAGGGGACAAGACAACTAGACTACTGACCTTTTTTCTTCGGGCATCGCCAGGGGAAATTGTGTCAAAAAACCCGGTTGTCTGCCCTTGAATCTACCTACGCCCACGGGAGGATACCCGCCAACTAGAGTCCAGGTTGAATTCCGGGAACTCCTGCCCCTAGGCAGGCCCCAAACCCTATCTTTAACCCCTGAATTTCAGCCCCAACTCTAGTCATTGAACCGGCTGAAATTTATATAAAATAGTCGTGAGAAGCATAGCTACAAGTATGTCCCTGTATAAAATTTGGGCCTTAATCACGCTAATTTAACCCCTAAATAATGCAATCATTAATCATTCTGAAATCCCCCCAGGGAAGTACATCGAAAAATTTTATCTATCTGGGGGTGCATAATTCTTCATATTTTATTAAGATAAGGAAGAGTCAATTAGCGCGATAATAACAATGCTGCTGTATAGAATGTAACAAATAGCCTCAGAGGCCGCCCAGTAGTCTCCCTTCTTCAATGAGCTATTATGAATTATTCACCTAGCTGGGGGGTGGTCACAGATATACCGTTGATTAAAGAATCTATCTAGCGAGGTTTTAAAGATGGCTCCATCTACATCTACCGTTCAATATTCCATCGAGTTTATCAAAGAAGAAGCTCGAACTTTGGTCAAAAATGGCTTTGTGGGGCGACAACAACCCATCTATACCCTTTGCCAATATATCCCAGCGCGGGAATGGGCTGTGGTTGAATCTGAATTAGAAAAGTACGATTTCTTGCTCCGCGATCGCATTGTGGATCTCATGGGCCGCGAAGACTGGGACAACGATTAAAAAAAAAGCTGGTAAATTATATCAAACAAGTGTAGTCCGGTCAATAAAAAGTAAGATAAAATTTACTTTTTATTGACCGGGTATATCCTTATCTAAACCCTAAACCCTAAACCGTTTATGCTTAAATCCTAGGGTTGTGCGATCGCCCACCGGATCTGCCCCTCGCTCTTGTTTTAACCCTGCACTCAAAAGCCAGGAGCAACAGGGAACAATTTACCGAGGCAATTCCCTCACCTAATACCCGGTCATGTAGTCCAAGGTTAGAGTAACCGGAAGACAAACCGGGTATCTTTGCACAATTTAAAGCCCATGAGCTACACAATAAAGAGCCAGTAACTGAGTGTCTGGTCCTACCGAGCTAACACTGTACTGGCCTCCTCATTGTGCTAAGTATTTTAGCTAGGCTCACCTCTGGGACCCGCGATCGCCCCTACCCTCTGGGGAAGACCACTGAGTTTCTGCATCAAGGGTGTTGGAAATTAGAAATCTGTGATCAACAAATCCGATTTGCAGTCCCTGGGATTCAAGACTGTACCGGCATTCTCGCACCCGGGGCTTAACAGTCCTAATCTTTCTTCTGTAAATTTTCCAATTCCGACCGCAACGCTGCAATTTGAGCGGTTAAGTCTTGTAAATCTTGGTAGACTTCCGGATTGGTTGCCGAAGTCGGTGGGGGTGAGGGAGGCTCAGAAGTTGATGCTGGGGGAGTTGCAGAGGAGGGAGGCTCCCCGGGCGATCGCTGGTGATCGATCAGGGTATCCACATAATTGCGGGCTTCCCGTTCGGTCATTTCTCCTTTTTCCGCCCATTTTTTGGTTAAATCGCTGACATCTAGTTTTAAGTCCGCCAGATTTTCTTCTCGTTTTTGGGGGTCTTGAATGCTTTCGAGTAGGGAAGCCGTCGCGCCTACCCCAACTCGAAATCCGGTTTGTAAAAATTCCATGACGTTATCGGGGTTCATCGTCTATTTTCTTCCGTTTTGTAGAAGTATTTTTAGTCCGGGTCCGGGGTGAAAAAATCCCTTGATGCTGGCAGGAGCGCCGAGCTTCTAATCGTTGTATTGACCACCGAATCGGGATGAGAATTGCCTCATCCGATGAATGGGGTTATTTTAACTTGAACGTTCTAGCCCTGTCAAATTCAGAGCAGGGGGTCGGTTTTGTTCAACTCCGCCGCATCGCTACTAGAAAGGCTTAAAACTAAGTTATCCCGGTGAATTACCGTGTCGGCAACAATATAACCTAAAATTTCGGGAATTTCATCGGACTTTCGTCCGCGAATGCGATCAAGTTCATCACTGCTATAGTTGACCAGCCCTCGGGCAATTTCCCGACCCGAGCGATCGCACAGTTGCACCGCATCCGATGCCTCAAACTCTCCGAACACCTCTAGGATGCCTGCGGCTAAAAGAGACTTTCCGCCTTGACAAATCGCCCGGACTGCCCCTTCATCTAAATACAGTTTACCCGAGGGAATGACTGCATTGGCAAGCCAGCGCTTGCGGGCATTACTCGTACTCTTTTGCGGCGCAAAATGGGTCCCGATCGCCTCCCCTTGCAAAATCTTCTCCAAGTTACGCGGGGATTGAGACGAGGTAATCACCGTGCGGACCCCTGCACCTGTGGCAATTCGAGCGGCCTCAATTTTCGTCATCATGCCCCCCGTTCCCCAATTGGTCCCACTGCCTCCGGTTTGCACCTGTAACTGCCTCAACTCATCCATGTGCTGAACTAGAGTAATCGGTTGGGCGTCAGGATTGCTGCGGGGGTCTGCGGAGTAGAGGCGATCGACATCCGTCATCAGAAACAGCCATTCCGCCTCAACTAAACTGGCAACCATTGCCGAGAGGGTATCATTGTCGCCGAATTTGAGTTCTTCGATCGCTACCGTATCATTTTCGTTGACAATCGGGATCACCCCGAGGCGCAGTAATTCTTGAAAGGTGTTGTAAGCGTTGACGTAGCGACTCCGTTGGACTAAATCACTGCGGGTGAGCAGGACTTGGGCGATCGGCTGTTGCAGGGTAGTAAACAGGTCATCATAAACCCGCATTAAGCGGCCCTGACCCACTGCCGCCACCGCTTGTTTGAGGGCGATCGTCCGGGGACGCTCTTTTAATCCCAGACGCGCACAGCCGACCCCTACAGCACCAGAGGAGACTAAAATAACGCGATGCCCTTGGTTACGCAGGGCCGTGAGGGTTTCAACGAGGGCCGCAATGGTGGCGATCGCCAGGTTCCCGGTGCGGTCCTGGGTGAGACTAGAGGTGCCAATTTTGACGACTAGGGTTTGCAGGTTCATAAAAAAAGCGCTCTCGTTGGGGATGAAGTCGGGCTTACCATTGGATGACCGGATCCAATTGTAAAGCGCCCGCCTTCATTCGGTGAAGGTAGGCGCTTTGTTTTTAATCAAACTGAATTATCATGAGGGTCTTGCTCAAGGCGGCCCCTATAAATTCATCTTTAATGCCGCTTGATCCTTTGGCGTTAGCCTCAATATTTTAATATGCAGCGCTATATTGGGGTTTTTCAAGGGGTGTTCAGCTCAATGACCTGTTACTTCTTGTTGGCGAGGGAAGCGCCGAGGATTTGAGATAACCAGACTTCCAGCGATCGCACGGGATGCTTGGTTTGCATAATTTCTCCAGGGTTCACCATCGGTTCTACCAAAATGGTAAACATTCCCAAGCGGTTACCAGCGAGGACATCCGTAAAGAGGCGATCGCCCACCATTGCGACCTTTTCCACCGACAGATTCATCCCCGTCACCGCCTGTCGTAACTTGCGCCGCGAGGGTTTGGCTGCACCTGTAATGTAGGGCAGATTTAAAGAGCGAGCAATGCTACCGATGCGAGCTTCACTGATATTATTGCTAACCAACCACAGGGCAGCAACCGGACGAATTTGTTCCACCCACTCCCGCAGATACTCAGACACTTGGATTTCGCGAATAGGAACGAGGGTGTCATCCACATCCAAAACCAGACCCTTGAGATCGTACTCTTTAACGACCTCTGGAGTCAGACTTAAAATTGAGTCCCCTAAAAATAAATCGGGTTCTAAAAGTTTTCCCCAAGACATAGTAATTGACCTTCGCTGACTAACACTCACCACCGTCCTGCGGAATACCGAAAACCACAGTTAAACAGCATTGTAGATACACCCCCTAGAACCTGCCGTGAACCTATAATCTGGTTTTACCGGGCGATCCTAGGGATGACCAGGATGCTTTCTAAAAACTGCATTCCCCGCATAATGATTTTGACATACTAAGGCGGGATAGCTTACTGCGATCGCCCTCAATTCCCAGAAATCCCCCCAGAAGCCTGCACCAAAGGCTACTGGGGGAATATCATTACCGTAACGTCGGGTCCCGCTCATCCCAGATAGCATTTTGAGCCGCTTCATGTTCAGCTAAGGTGCGACTAAAAATATGAGTGCCATCATAGAGGGCCACAAAATAGAGATATTCTGTGTCTTCTGGGGCTAAAGTGGCCTCTAAACTGGCAACTCCCGGGGCTGCGATCGGGGTTGGAGGTAAACCCTGATTCAGATAGGTATTGTACGGGTTAGGAGTGTTTACCTGGGCCAGAGTTAAGGGTTTATCTTCCGTTTGTCTGATATTTAATCCGTATTCCACCGTGGGATCAGCACCCAGGGTAATCCCCTGTTTGAGGCGGTTGGTAAATACACCCGCAATGCGATGGCGTTCCGATGCAACCACCGACTCTTTTTCTACAATACTGGCTAGGGTGACCCATTCTTTCAGACTCAGATTGGTTTGATTTTGAGGTTGTTGATACACCGGCAAAGCCACCTGTTCAAACCGACTCAGCATGGGTTGAATCACGGCTTGCGGGGTAATATTGTCTGCACGCAGCTTGTAAGTATCCGGGTATAAAAAGCCTTCTAAATGGGGGATATCTTTAGGAAGCCAGGGATAGTCAGCCCAGGGAATGTCCTGAGTAGCGGCGAGAAATTCTTCAGCCGTAAAAAAGCCTTGAGACTCGAAATATTCAGCCATTTGCCGTAAATTCCACCCTTCCGGAATCGTGAAACTCAACTGCATGACTTCACCATTCCAGATTTTTTGGGCGATCGCCTGCATCGATTCATCAGGGGAGATTTGGTAGGTTCCCGCCTTGTATCCCCCATCTGGGTTTTGGCGAGTTAACCACCGAGTCCACATATTCCAAGCATTAGCAGAGCGAATTAAACCTTTTTGTTCAAGTTTAAGTCCGATGTGTTGTCCAGGTTCTCCGGGGTCGATTTGGATAACTTCTAGGCGATTGTCTTGGACGACAGAATCCCGAGGTAAAGACTCGGATACCGGTGCACTAGCTGATAGCCACCATCGCCAACCTTGCCATGCACTGATTCCGATCGCAGCGCAGAGGATAAGCGCCACATATAACAACCAATTTGTTTTTCGTTGACTCGCTGCTTTCATCTTCTGGTGATCTGTAACAACCATGATGGGATGCCGCGACGATCTAGGGGGATCTTGCCCGGATGGAGAAGCGATCGCCCGCCATCACCCCGAGGGGATCTTCATCGCGGCATTCATCTATTCCAGGGTAATCTTTAATCTCTGAATTGATAGACTCCACATCAGACGGCAAATTCGGTCGGATGTTCTCCTAGGTGCTTAGACAACTCATGCAGGGAGAGGGTACTCTTCAGAACCAGGGATCTTCTGCTTTGTGGATCTAAGCGCCTGACTCCCTAAACGTTAGAGTTGCCTCTCTCGCGTCAACCTAGTGGCAAGCGAGATTAAGGATGAAATCCGAATTGAGAAGCTCTTACGCGATCGGTTTTCACCCTGAATGTTCGGTTGATTTTAGCTGCTGATCCCACTAAAAATTGTGTGGAAATGGGACTGATCGCGCTTCTACATTGATTCGAGTCCCAGATCTAATTCTAATAAGGTTACTGATTCCGATACAGAACAGTGCTTGTTTCTTCGTTATTCGAGTTCTTCAAACAGCCGCTCTTCGATCATGCCTTCTAAGGTAGACATCATCGGTTCAAGTTCCTGTAACTCTTCATCAGAAAGTAACTCAGGATTTCCGTCTTCATTGAGGCGAGCCAAAATGAATACGGGGTCCAAAGGTGAGTAGATGGCGTACTCAGCTTCTTCATGATAAAAACTGGCTAACCACTGAAGTTCCTCATATTCTGCCGCTTCACCTAGCTCCTCATCACTGATTTCCTCTTCAGTAAATTCCGGCAGATCTCCACTAACTGTCAGCGTGATTGCGCTGCGTTTGAGGGTGAGGTTTTGTTCTTCAAGGACTGCTTTAGCTGTATCAAAAATAGTATCTACTTCCTCCTCACTAATCGGAATGGGTTCATCATCCTCATCCTCAGCTTGCCATGCAAAAATTTCTACTGGCGTATCAATGGGAGTAAGTAAAACGTAGGTATTGTCGTTTACTTCGACAGAATGTTCGATGTAACAAGATAGCGATCGCCCGGACTCATCCGTCAAAATTGTGGATGAAGTGTGGGATTGCCCATTCTCTTTTGATGATTCCGATCGAGACATGACAAATAATAGGAAGATAAAGAGCAGTAGCGAGGAGCAAAACGGAATCAGAAAACCGGAAAACGCCCTTACCGGATTTCGGTCGAGGCGTATAGGTTTTTGATTGCCCTGAACCCAGGAAGAGCAAATCCTAGGGCAAGACCAGAATATCACGGGAGGGAGCTGATCCGATTTCTATTTTTTGGAGGGGGACCCTTGGCGATCGCCCACGGGGGGTTGGGTGGATTGGGGCTCAGCAATCCTACGGCGATGGAGCCAAAACTTGCCATTCTTGAGGAGAAACATGGGATGGTGAGGGGGTTACTCCGCAAAAATATCTGGCAGCAGTTGCTCTGTCTATGTGCTGATTGTAACCGCTGGGGGCAATGTTCCATCCGGAACGGGTACAAATGACCGGAATGAAGATACTCAGATACAGGTTCTCCCTGAATCCCTGTCTAGCCAGACCTGAGTCTAACTGCGGGCTAAACTCAACATTTTCGGCCAAGACAGGATCGCGGGTTAACTGTTGTTTCACTCAGTTATTAATCACTGAAGTCCCCCGATTTAACGAGTATCATGGCACTTGACACCCTCTCCCAGGCTACCTTTCCTCAAGAGGAACTGACCGCTATCCTCACTCAAATTGAGTCTGAACTGTATCGGACCAAAGTTTATCGGACCGCGTTGGGAATCCTTAAGCAGAGACTCGGTGAGTCTGCGGAGGGTTCCTCTATGTTGCTACAAGCCGTGGCTAAAAAAGCGATTGCGCTGACGCTCCAGCAATGGATCTCTCCGAGTCAGGAAGATTCAGAACCCCTGAATGAGACTGAGTGGGTCGTGGATGACCTTGATTTATCTCAGAGGTCCGGCGATCGCTACGAGTCCCAGGCATTAGAGGACATCCGAACACCGGAAAGCCATTCCCAATCCCTTGGCGATTCAGATCCAGCGGCGA
>CBFGOM010000052.1:0-32593 GCA_965650385.1 uncultured Oscillatoriaceae bacterium | reverse complement strand
AAGGCAAAGGATTTACGGGTGAGATACATTTCCTGTAACTCGGACTCGCTTTCCAAGGTGCTATTCTCCACCGCTAAGTTGACGTTAGAAGCATAGGAACCGGAAGCGTTAGAAAAGACACGGGTAGCCGCTTGGCGCAGGTTGATTCCCATTTCTTCCGCTTGTTTCATCGCGTGTTTACGGATGAAGTTCATCTCTAACGGTTCGTCGGCTTCAGCGGCCATTTTCACGGCTTTGTCTAACAGGTTCATTTGGTTGATGAACAAGTCGCGGAAGACGCCGGAACAGTTAATCACCACGTCGATGCGGGGACGTCCTAACTCTTCTAAGGACAGCAGTTCCAGTTTGTTGACTCGTCCCAAGGCATCGGGAACGGGTTTGACTCCCACCATCCACATGATTTGGGCGAGGGATTCCCCGTAGGTTTTGATGTTGTCGGTTCCCCAGAGGACGCAGGCGATGGTTTCGGGCCATTGTCCGTTATTTTCCCGCCGTTGCCGGTCTAATAGCCGGTCTACGACGATTTTGGCCGAGGTGACTGCTGCTGCGGTGGGGATGGATTGGGGGTCGAGGGCGTGGATGTTTTTGCCGGTAGGGAGGACATCGGGATTACGGATGGGGTCGCCACCGGGTCCGGGGAGGACATATTCCCCTTCTAAGGCGCGCAATAAGGCCCCGAGTTCGTTATCGGCACAAACTTGCTGGAGGCAGAATTCCAGGTACTCAAATAGGGGTTTGAGGTCGTCGTTGCTGACGTTGGGGTATCCCGATTGGTGCAGGGATTCGACCCAAGGGGCTTTTTTGCCCATGTTGAAGAAGTTGAGTTTGGAAACACGGGAGACTCGTCCTTCGGCATCGGTTTGTTCTTGGACAAGGGCGGCAACAGCGGCGCGAGTGGCTTGAATAATGGACTGTAACAGTTCGACGTCTTCTAGGATGCCTTTATCGTTGTTGGCATAGAGTTCGTCGATGTCTCGTCCGATGCTGTTGGCGATGATCCGCAGGAGACTCTTGACGCCTTCTTCTTCGCGATCGAGGGAGGCGATGTTGACTAAGGTGGCGATCGCCTCTTCCGCAGAAGGTGGTTTCCCAATCACGTGCAACCCACAGGGTAACAACCGCGATTCGATTTCCATCAGCTTGCGGTAGACTTGACCCACCACATTATCCCGTTCCTCGGGAGTTAGTTCGATCGCATCTTTGTCCGGTAAGTTGATATCCTGATCCAAATTCACCAACCGGCATTTATCCATGATGGTGTTAACGATCGCCACGCCTCGTCCACTCTCTTTCAGGGTTTGATAGGACCCAATCAACTCATTCAGTTCTTGCAGTCCTTTATATAACCCCGCATTCTCTGCCGGTGGCGTCAAATAGCTAATGGTTTCGGCATAAGACCGACGTTTGGCGATCGTCGCCTCAGAAGGATTATTAGCCGCGTAATAGTAGATATTCGGAATCTTGCCAATCAAGCTGTCGGGATAGCATTCCCCAGACATCCCCATCTGCTTCCCAGGCATGAATTCCAAGGACCCGTGAGTGCCAAAATGGAGCACCGCATCGGCCCCCCAAATTTGCTCTAAATAGGTGTAGTAAGCGGCAAATCCATGATGGGGACTCGCCGATCGCGAGAATAGCAACCGCATCGGGTCTCCTTCATACCCAAATGTCGGCTGAATCCCGATAAAGACGTTGCCAAATGACTTGCCATACACCAACAAGTTTTGTCCATCGGTGTTGAGATGTCCCGGAGGCGGTCCCCAGTTCTCATGCAGTCGTTCGGAATAGGGGGTCAGTTTTTCATATTCTTCCACCGACATCCGATAGGCAACATTCAATTCTGGGCTATTGTACTGCGCTTGGGCATCGTGGATGACTTCCAGCATCAGCGCCTCAGCAGACTCAGGCAACTCAGGAAGATCATACCCATTGCATTTGAGGGCTTTCATCACTTCATAGATGCTGCCGAACACATCCAGATAGGCAGCAGTTCCCACGTTGCCTTTATCCGGGGGGAAGCTAAAGATGGTAATCGCTAGTTTTTTATCCAGTTTGGGTTTCCGGCGTAGGGTTGCCCATTTAATCGCCCGTTGAGTCACTGTTTCGATGCGGTCCTGGAGGGCGATCGCCTTCCCGGTAGCCCCATCTCGTCCCGATAAAATAATGGGTTCGATCGCCCCATCCAATTCAGGAATCGCAATCTGTAGCGCCACTTGAATCGGGTGTAACCCCAAATCACTATCCTGCCATTCTTCCGTGGTTTGGAACACCAACGGCAACGCCACCATATAGGGCCGATTTAACCGTTTCAGAGACTCGATCGCCTTGGGATGGTCTTGACGGGCGGGACCTCCTACCAAAGCAAATCCCGTTAACGAAATCACGGTATCTACCAACGGCAGCGGTTCAACCCCTTTCGCGCCGACATCCCAGAAATAGGCATCGACGGGTTTAGAAAAGTCCAATCCTCCCGCAAATACCGGAATCGGGCGTGCACCCAAGGCTTCAATTTCCTGGACCATTGCCACATAATGGGCATCATCCCCGGTAACCAGGTGGGTGCGTTGCAGCACTAACCCAATACAGGGGGCCAAGGGGTCTTTGAGGTCATCGGAGATGTCGTCGCGGCTGTTATACCAGTTCAGATAATCCTTAACATCATCAAACATTTTCGGGGCCAAGGGATGCCAAACCCCCATATCCAGATAAACCACAGGGTCCTGGAATTTCACCGTTTGCTGACCTTTGAAGACGTATTTATCCGCCAACATCAGCAGGAAGTTTTCCAGGTTTTCTGAGGAACCCCCCAACCAATATTGGAAACTCAGCATGAAGTTGCGGGCATCCTGGGCCTTGTCCATCGGCAGATATTTGAGGACTTTGGGCAAGGTTTGCAGCAACTTGAGCATTCCATCTTGGAAGGAAGAACCGGATTTTTCCTTGCGCTTTTTCATAAATTGCCCGATCGCACTCTTGGATTGACCCAATTGCGCCATCGAGAAACTACCCATTTTATTGAGACGCATCACCTCCGGCATGGAGGGAAACACAACAGCGACATCCAGGCGATCGCGATGCGGTTCGACTGCGGCAGTCACTTTTTGGGCTAAATCTTCAATGAAAATTAGGGAAGCAATAAAAACATTTGCCGTGGCTAGATCCTGCTTAAAAGCCTCGTAGTTATTCGAGTCACGCAGTTCTTCTATCAAGTAACCACTGATTTCAATGGCTAAATTTTGGTTATTTTCGTTGATTGAGCGAACCGCAGACGATAAAGCACTCTGATACTGGGCTTCTAGCACGACATAGACCACCTTCAGTAAAGAACGCCCTCTGATATCATCCGGGGCAATGTGTCGAATGGTGGGCTTGACGTGAGTGAACATGAAGTTTGGCTCCTTTTAGATGCGCGTCCAGCAATTTAGCAGTTAGGTTGGGAGCGTCGAATTTAGGGTCTAGCTAATCCAACGCAAAAGTGGCAACTGTAAGAGTTTTTACCAAAAAATGCGCCTCTCTGGGGGCTTTTGGCCCCGATCCGACACAATTCGATAAGAAACGATTGCCAATTGTGTAGTTTTGTTAACTTTATTAGCAGGTATTTACTTTACCATGCAGGTTACAGAAGTTCATAATCTTTCCAACTTTATGAATTTCGATTCTTCTTTTAGCAGATTCGTGATTAATTATTACCGCTATGTAACATCTTCTGAAAAACTCCAAACCTGAGTTGCAACAGCCGACCGGAAGAGTCTGCAATCGTGAGGAGTGAGTGTAAGTGAGGGTAACAAGGCACCCTTTCCAAGGGCTACAATGATCCACTCCCCGGGCTAACATCCCGGGATGACTGAGCTAGGGACTCTGAGTCATCCCTCCTTAAATCTTTTTAAAAGAATAAACTCTCGTTAGATCCGAAACCAAATTATTAAGGTAGAATACTTGCCAGTATCCGACAAGAACTGACGGATAAAATTTTTTTGGTGTGAGGAAATTATCATGAGCTTTGCAGTCTATAACGAGAGTTTTTACTTGGCGAATAATCCCGATATTCAACAAGCGGTTAATGCCGGGATCTTTACCTCCGGCCTGAGCCACTTCCAACAATTTGGGTTGGGGGAAGGAAGAGTCCAAGTTTCTCCATTTTATGACGAAGCAACTTACTTACAGAACAATCCGGATGTCCGAACAGCCGTCACCAATGGAACCCTAATCTCTGGATTGCAACATTTCATTCAATTAGGGGAAGCAGAAGGACGCTTTAGTATTTCCCCAGTTTGGAACGAAAGCACCTATTTATCCCTGAATCCCGATGTAGCAGGGGCCGTGAGTAGTGGACTTTTAGCCTCGGGATTGCAACACTTTTTGGCCCTAGGAAATGCCGAAGGACGCCTAGGGGGACCCAGCACTTCTCAGACCCCTGCTGGGTTTAACGAATCCGCTTATTTAGCTATCAATGCCGATGTCAGAACCGCCGTAGAGTCGGGGATACTCAGTTCAGGATTAGCTCACTATCAAAGTTTTGGGCAATTTGAACGCAATCGGGCTGGGGTTTTCCTCGGGACTAATGGGAGTGATACAATTAATGCATTTGGACAAGCTACGGGCCTGATCGGCGTCGGACTTTCTAATATTATCCCATTAGGGATTAGTGGACTCGATGGAACTCCAACCAGTTTAGGAGTGGGAGAAATTGACACGTTAATCGGTGGCCCAGGAGTTGATATTGTTAATCTCGGATTTGGAATTACTCCCTTAAAACCTACCCCACAAAAATTATATGCGGGACAGGGAAATTTAGACTATGCCCTGATTAAAAACTTTCAGGTAGAGCAAGATTTAATTCTATTGGCAGGAGAACCCAGAGAGTATCGGTTTGATGGTGCTAATGGCAATTTCCTAATCTCTACTGCCGGGGGTGATTTAGTCGGAATTGTAGAAGGAATCTCCAATCTACAAATTAGAAGTATTTTTGATGATGGCACTTTTATCTTATCCGGTGGAGAAGGGTCATTAATCACCGAAGTTCCGGGTTTCAACGATAGCGTTTATTTAGCCGTTAACCGGGATGTCGCAGCAGCAGTGGAAGCGGATATTTATGCCTCGGGATTAGCCCATTATCAACAAGTTGGACAGAATGAAGGGCGAGTTGGGGTGTTTACCGGGTCCAGTGGCAGCGATGAAATTACCGGATTTGGTCTGAATACCAGTCTGGTGGGAGTCGGACTCACCGTGGTAGCGGATTCGCCCAACCAAGATGTGGTAATCACGAGTCAGGGAACGGGGCAAATTGACCGGTTAAACGGCAGTTCTGGGGCTGATACCTTTGTCCTAGGGACGGGAATTAGCTTTGCCAATTCGACGATTCAACCGTTTTATATCGGGAATGGCAATGAAGATTATGCGGTGATTCGCAACTTTGAACCGGGCAAAGATCAGATTCAGTTAGGGGGAAATCCAGGGGAATATACTTTCCAGGTCGCTAATGGTAATTTCAACATTTTCCGCAATCCAGGGGATTTAGTTGGAATTGTCGAGGGGGTAACAAATATAGAGGTCACGCAAACGTTTACGACGGGACGATTCTTGATGAGTTAAAGGGGTATTAGGGATCGGTATTGTTTGTGCCGATTGGAAACCGGAAGGCGATCGCCATCCGGTTTCTGTCCAGGAAAAACTCCTGTTTAAGTGCGATCGCGCGCTTGTTTAATCAAGTCTACAATCTTGGGATGGCCTTCTTCTGCGGCCCAAACCAACGCTGTCCAGTTATTGCGGTCCTTGGCTCGAATATCTGCACCGCGATCGATTAAACATTGTACCACCTCGCCATGTCCATTGGCCGCTGCCGTAATTAAAGCGCTCACCCCAAACTCACTTTGGGCATTGATATCGGCACCCGCAGCAATTAACGCCTCCACAACCTCTAATTTACCAGCACCTGCGGCACTCATTAACGCCGTCCACCCATCATTATCGGCATTTTTAGCCTCTGCACCAGCATCGAGTAAGAATTGGACCAGTTCCAGATTGCCACTCTCCGCCGCAGCGGTTAAAGCTGTTAATCCATCAGCATCTTTTCCATTGACGTCAGCATTTCCCTGGAGTAATGCCTCTACCTGAGATTTTTCTCCGGTTTTAATCGCCTCGATTAACTCAGTCATCCCTGATCTCCTCTGTGATTATAAGGTGATTAACTACCCACAACGTCTGATATTCTATCGAGAATCTAAACCCTAAACTTTAAACTTTAAATCGTAATCATGACAGCGATCGATATTGTAATATTGTCAAATGGTCCCGGAGAATTAGCCACCTGGGTGCGTCCCGTAGTGCGCGCTTTGGGACAACAACTGGGCGATCGCCGAAAAGACGTGCGGATTTCCTTGATTCTCTCCCCCTGTCCCCATGCTACGGGAAAAGAAGGGGCGATCGCCCGATCCTATCCAGAAATCGACCGAGTACAGGAATCACAACACTTTTGGCCCTTTCTACTCAGGGGAAAAACTGCCGAAAATTGGGACTGGCGAGAAAAAGGGGTCGTCCTCTTCCTAGGCGGTGACCAATTTTTTACTCTGGTCCTCGGCAAACGCTTGGGATATCGAACTGTCATCTATGCCGAACGGGAAGCGCGTTGGCAACGATGGATTAACCGTTTTGCTGTCATGAATAGTCAGGTGCAACCCCAGGATTCCGATAAGTATGCCCATAAATTTACTATTGTCGGGGACTTAATTGCAGATGTTGTGGGGGATTGGGGAAACGAAGAGCAGGAAAGTAGAGAATGGAATAAGACAGCGGAACTCATTGGACTGCTACCAGGGTCGAAACCCGCGAAACTAATGCAGGGAGTTCCGTTGTGTCTGGCGATCGCTGAATGTATCCATCAAGTGAGACCCCAAACCCAATTTGTGATTCCTGTTGCGCCAACCTTAGAGATAGAAACCCTAGCCGAATTTGCCAATCCGCTACTCAATCCGGTCCTGGAATTAGTCCATGGTACTGCTGCCGAGTTAAAACAAGAAGAGACCAATAGTATAGCATATTTGGAAACCCCTAGTGGATTGAGAGTGCAACTTTGGAGGCGATCGCCCGCTTATAACCTCCTCTCCCAATGTACCCTTTGCCTCACAACGGTCGGTGCCAACACCGCCGAACTGGGTTCCCTCGGCATTCCCATGATCGTGCTTTTACCCACCCAACAACTAGACGCCATGCGTGCCTGGGATGGATTACCGGGAATCTTAGCTAACTTACCTTTATTCGGCACAATCTTTGCCAAACTCATTAACAGCCTAGTCTTACGCCAAGGCAAACTCTTTGCATGGCCGAATATGTGGGCAAAAACTGAAATTGTCCCTGAACTGGTTGGAAAATTGCAACCCCAACAAGTCGCCGCGATCGCCTTAGATTGGTTAGAAAACCCCGAAAAATTACAACTCATCCGAGATAAATTACATTCAGTCCGAGGACAACCCGGTGCCGCCCATCACATCGCTCAAATCATCATAAAAGAGATAAACACCCAATTCAATTAACCCAAAATATGCCGGGGCAATTTCCAAATTGTCCCCGATTTTTTATCCCCAAACTTAGACTTAAAGCTATTTATAAATTTAACAGAAACATAAAAAAGCATCATTGATAATGTTTAAAATTTATTGTTTAATTAATAAACATACGCTTCAAGAACATCAGGAGGAATCAGGGTGGATACCCCTAACGCCAACTATGACCAACCGTGGAAAGAAGCCTTAGAAGACTATCTTGAACCCTTCATGGCCTTCTTTTTTCCAAAAGTTCATAGTCTCATCGATTGGAGCCGAGGATACGAATCCCTGGACAAGGAACTGCAACAAATTACCCCCATCGCTACCAGTGGAGAAAGAGAAGGGGATAAACTCTTCAAAGTCTGGCAAAAAACTGGAGAAGAAGCCTATATTTTGATTCATATTGAAGTCCAGAGTCAAGAAGAAAGCCAATTTCCCGAACGGATGTATATCTACCATTATCGGTCCTTTGACATCCATAAAAAAGTGATTAGCCTTGCCATCCTAGGAGACGATCGCCCGTCATGGCGACCCAACTCCTACAGCTATGAACTCGGAGGCTGTTCCGTCACCTTTAAATTTCCCATCGCCAAACTCCTGGACTACGAAAGTCAGTGGGAGACCCTTAAAATCAGCCTCAATCCCTTAGCCTTTTTAGTCATGGCCCATTTAAAAACCCAAGCCAGCACAGGAAAAGCCGAAGAACGGGAACAGTATAAATGGCAGTTGGTACAGAACCTCTATGAACGAGGTTATACTGAAAATGACATCATCAAGCTATTTCGATTACTAGATTGGATGATGACCCTACCCGACAGCCTGCAACAAAGTTTTGACACCAAACTCAAAAACTATCAGGAGGAACAAAAAATGCCAATTCTGAGCAATATCGAACGTCGCGCCCTGGAAACGGGTCGCCAAGAAGGTTTAGAAGAAGGTCTTCAAATTGCTCGTCGGGAGATGATTTTGGAAGTCTTGAACGAGCGGTTTAACCCTCTGCCAGCCGAGGTGATTGACCGAATTAATCAAATCTATGATTCTGAGATTTTAAAGCAACTGCTGAAACAGGGAATGTCTATCGGTTCAATTGCGGAATTTGAGCAAATTCTGGAATCCATTGTGACTCTCAATTAAAAATTCACTTTATCAGAAAGGACCAGACCCTGCCTGGTCCTTATCTTTTTTTAAAGAGGCAAACTCATGATGATTTGGATAAAACATTAGAAAACGGGAAAATCAAGGTAGAATTATGCCCTTGAAAATAAAATTAGACTCTAAAATTACCGGGATTACTGAAAGTATAGGAGAATGACCGCTAAGACAGGGAGTTAGCGGTCAGGGGTCAATGTATGGAGGTTTATCAACTTAATTTTAGCCATGACGATCGCCTTTCTCTAGCCAAAACTTAGAGAGCATTAATTCCGAAAGTGCTTAGGAAATCTGAATTGGATGGTTTCCCCAACTGGATTATTGAGGACCCAAGGCGATCGCCCCCGGTTAGGACATCCCATCTCGACGGCCCAATTCATAGACGCCACAAATAATACAGGCGATAATTCCCACAGAAATTGCCCAACTGCTGCCAAGGGTGAATTGGACGCCCCAATTGCAGACTCCGCCCATCGCGAGAAAGGGAACAATACTCAAGACTGAGGCATAGAGGGCATTTTGGGACTCTCTAGCCTGTTTTGAGCGCTCGAACTCTTTTTCTGAGGTGTAGAGGGCGCGATCGGCAAAGTTAAACCAGCGATTGAGTTGTTCCATCACCCATTCACTGAGGCTGGAAAGGCCCAGATAGAGGGCCAGGGACCATAATGAAGTTCCAGCCAGGGCGGTGGTATCGATCGCAAATTGAAAAGGAAAAATTTCAGTTAACATAGTTGAGGCACTGGGGTCATGAATTTATCTTTTCAGCGATTTTAACAAAAGTTTAAGAACTCAGGACCCGGTGTCCTCTGATGACATGAGATTGATTCAGGGTAGCCCCAAAATTAAACCGATTTATGGATTCGCGGTGTGAATGAGTGACATGGGTACAACTTAGGTTACAATCCACGTCGAGAAAAAATTTCGATAGAAGCTTTGGGGTAGGTCCTGCTGAATGACTGGGGTGCAACATTTTACGGACAGCAAGAGGTCCTTATAGGGACCATTGCCTCGGCGCGGTGGATTAGTCCTCCCTCAAAAGGAGGAACACGATAATTTCATGGCCCTATCGGGAAAAGATTTGTCGGCTTAATGTTCAAAATGTTAATCTGCGGTTGAGGAATTGAAGAGATGATGCGAAATGCTATCCCCGGATGGATGCACAAAAACTTAACCCGTACTTTACGACGGCTGTTATTTGTCGGACTAGGTTTAGTAGTGATGCTGGTTTTGGGATTGCAACCCCAGATCGCTCAATCTCAGGGACCGGGTACGCCACAGACGGCAACGGCGAATTATTGGCAAGGGGCTTCCTTTCCTGTGGAAAATTTTCAGGCTTATACCTCGCCGTTTGGCTATCGTCAGTCCCCGACTGGGGGGTATAGCAGTGAATTTCACTCGGGTTTAGATATTGCGGCACCGATGGGAAGTTATGTCCGCAATTGGTGGGCGGGTACGGTGTCTCAGGTGATCGATGACGATCGCTGTGGCATTGGTTTGGTCATCACATCTGGGGACTGGGAACATATCTATTGCCATATGCAAGGAGCGGTTGAGCAGTCGGGGGGGCGTCGTTACCTGATCGATCGCACCGGGGGCTTACAAATTTTTGACCGTCAACAGGTTCCGGCTGGGGTCCGCATCGGTCGAGTGGGGATGTCCGGACGTAGTACGGGTCCCCATCTTCACTGGGGTCTGCGATATGCCAATGACTGGTATGACCCGGCATTGATTTTGCGCGCCATGTATGGCTCATCCCGCAGTGTTTCTATGCAACGTTAAAAAAAAAGCTCCGCACCCGTTTCGGGTGGAAGCTGATTCGGATCAAGCCCGCCTGGTGAGGTGGGCTATTTTTTTAAGGGTTAACCTTTTTTACTCACCAGTTGTTTTTCTGGGAGTTCAACCGATTGGCTGACGAGGGTGCGAAAATCTTCCCCTTCGATGGTTTCTTGCTCTAACAGCATATCGACGAGGCGATCAAGTAGCGATCGATGCTGACGGAGGATGACTCGGGCTTTTTCATAGCAGTCAAAGGCGATTTCTCGAACCTGCCGGTCCACTTTAGAGGCAACTTCTTCGGAATAGTCGGCTTTGCTGCCGAGGTCCCGACCTAAAAATACTTCGGCGTTCTGGGTTTCTAAGGCTAGAGGACCTAGGGCAGACATTCCGTAGCGGGTGACCATTTCTCGGGCTAAATCGGCGACAACGCGGATATCGTTACTGGCTCCAATGGTGATTTCCGTATCCCCAAAGACTTCCTGTTCAGCGGCTCTCCCCCCTAGAGTAATGGTAATTCGGTCGATTAACCAAGCCCGGGTGTAGAGACCACTATCAATCATTTCTTCGTTGAAACTTTGTTGCGCGAAGCCGCCAATGCCGCCAGAACGGGGAATGATGGTGACTTTGTTTAAGGGGTCGGAATTTTCCAAAAGGGTCATTAGCAGGGCATGACCGATTTCGTGGTAGGCAATCAGGCGCTTTTTCTTACTATCCAGTAGGGGAGTTAGTTGTAGTCCGATGGTAATGCGATCGATGGCGTCGTCGATTTCTAGGGGGCCTATTTCTTCTTTCCGTCGCCTTGCGGTTAGGATGGCGGCTTCGTTGAGGAGGTTAGCTAAGTCGGCCCCAGAAAACCCGGGGGTGCGACGGGCGATCGCCTCGATAGAAACTTCTGGGGCCAGCTTCTTATTCCGCGCATGGACTTGTAAAATCCCGAGGCGGCCATTGTAACTCGGCAAATCGACCATCACCTGTCGGTCAAAGCGTCCGGGACGGAGTAAGGCTTGGTCCAAGACGTCGGGTCGGTTGGTGGCAGCAATAATAATAATTCCTGAGTTCCCCTCAAATCCGTCCATCTCGGTGAGGAGTTGGTTGAGGGTTTGTTCTCGCTCATCATTGCCGCCGCCAATGCCTGCGCCACGCTGACGACCCACGGCATCAATTTCATCGATAAAGACGATGCAGGGGGAGTTTTCTTTGGCTTTTTTGAACAGGTCCCGGACACGGGAGGCCCCGACGCCGACAAACATTTCGACGAATTCTGACCCGGAGATACTAAAGAAGGGGACGCCAGCTTCTCCGGCGATCGCCTTGGCAAGTAAGGTTTTGCCGGTTCCGGGGGGTCCAATTAACAGGACGCCTTTAGGAATTTTGGCCCCGATCGCCGTAAATCGTTCGGGTTTTTTCAGAAAGGTGACGACTTCTTGCAGTTCTTCTTTGGCTTCTTCAATCCCGGCAACATCATCAAACATGACGCCGGTTTTAGCTTCCATTTGGAATCTAGCTTTGGATTTGCCAAAACTCATGGCTTGATTTCCCGCTTGCGCCGATCGCCGCACAATCATCATCAGTCCCCCAATTAAGAGGAGAATTAAGAGAAGATTAGCAGCCATGCCAACGGCAGCGGAGGGGTC
Organism: uncultured Oscillatoriaceae bacterium; assembly: GCA_965650385.1. Classification (GTDB taxonomy): domain Bacteria; phylum Cyanobacteriota; class Cyanobacteriia; order Cyanobacteriales; family Laspinemataceae; genus Laspinema. The sequence goes on along the minus strand of CBFGOM010000052.1, from coordinate 20,493 downwards.
TGAAGTTGGCTGAACATCCAGTTGGATTGTCTCGGCTTCCTTGTTTTGTAATCTAATTTTTTCAAATAATTCCGGGTGGCGATCGAACAGGGGGACGTTATATTCCTGATCGCCCTGGAGTAACTTAACCCGGGCAAATCCTTGGGCGGGATCCACTGCCACCCGTTGGACTTCTCCGGCCTCAATTTTCCGCAATAATTCGCTATAACTCAGGGAACTGGCTTCGGTTTGGGCGATCGCCGGAGTCGTCAGCAGTACCCCTTGAGTCAGTATTCCCGATGCCAGCATTGCCCCTAGGGTGCTGGCGAGTTTGACGGGTAGAGATACTTTTTTAGCGACAGGCCCTGTACTGTTGGCACGGTTGCCTTGTATTGTCATGCTTTGACCGTTGAGTGAACTCCGTTGACTGACTCCCCGTTGTCCGTCGATCCACTGTTTCAAAAAACCTTTCATATTCAATCGCTTCACCTGTGCCTGTTTGAAGTTGTCGATGCTGAGGTCCTAAATAATGAACCCTCGGCGATTTATCCCTCGAAATTAGGTCCCGCTTCTAGTTTAACGTTTGTCCGGTCGTACTGCCTTGATCCCTGTGGCGCTTTCAATTAAAACCCTCCCCCTGGGCGATCGCCATAGGGGGAGGGTTTAATGCCTGCCAAATCGAGGGATCTGGCGTCTGTTGGCCCTCATGGTGCTAACCCAACGATGAGTTTGGCGTGGGGTTAGCAGCGGATGGCGCAGACTGGGGATGGCATTTGGTCCTATTTAACTGTTGGAAATGCTGATTCGGAATGGATGTTTTGGATGCTAGAAACGGCAAGGGAATTGGGCCGTGGGGAGACGGGGAAAATGTGCGATCGCCATTGAGTTTAAGGGGATGAAAATGCGACTAACATGAGGGCGGCAAGGCTCAGGGTGACAACTTGCAGGGCGATTGTGCCTGCTAACCATAGAAAAGGTTTCCACGTATAATCCATAAATGACTCCTCCTCAACACCGTGAGGAATACTGACGTTCATGCTCAACGAATTCTCCACCAATTTAGGTGATCCGATCGCCTTCAGTTGTGCGATCGTTATCACTGGGAATCTCAAAGGCGATCGCCAGAGTGCCGGTTTCCCAGTTGTGGGGATCGCTAGAGCGCCTATCATACTTGTGATCCCCGGTGGCGATCGCAAGAATTGACGGGTGAAAAAATGGATGGATTGTTATTTTCCTTATGCTCCATTTATATTCTAGTTCTGACTTTTAATGTCTCCTGAGTCTCCCTCACCCTAACAAAATGTTTGCCCTATGACGATGGCAAGGGGCTATCTCCCGAGAGAAAGCCCCTTCAAACGACTCAATTTTAATCAATTGTGTCAGTTTTCTAATCTAACATCCACTCCATAACAGCATTTTCCTGAATTATCCCTCTAATCAAGGGATTCTCTGGAGGTTTATCCCAAACCTCTAGTCCAACGTGTCTCACCATGACGCTGGGTTCTGATGAATTGTTTCATCCGGGGATGTTCGACCCATTTACCCCAGTAATTAAAGGGGTATCTGTTTTCTAACGTCACCGGATGAAACCCGTATTTTTCGGGCAAACGGGTCTGTTGATTTTTCTGTAATTTCCCTCCCTAGAGGGATTACGGGAAATGTGCGATCGCCTCTCTACCTTGAGATAGATTTTTAGTGATGGTGGTGATGGTGATGGGTGTGAGGAACCGCAACGATGGGGGTTCCTGCTACCGCAGCGCGATCGCTGAGTAACTCTTCAATTAAAGGATTTGCCCATTCGGCCACCATTTTCAAAAACTCCGGCTGTTCGTTAACACAGGGCATTTGAATATAACTCACATCCGAGTGACGCTTCTCTAAATCATGAATAATATGATGCACATCCAGCAGGGTTTCATGATTTTCCGTCGCAAACCCGATCGGCATAAACACCACGGCTTTTGCTCCCAGTTGAATCAAGTTTTCTGCGGCGAGAGTGGCGTTGGGTTGAGTCCATTCAATCAATGGGGTTTGGTGATTCAGCCAACCCACGGAAATCAGAGGATAGCGCTCAATTAGCTTATCCCGCACGGCATCATACAGGGCTTGACTTTCCGTAATTCCAGACGTAAAGCCTTTTGCCTTGTGAGGACAACCATGATTCATTAACACAATCCCGATTTGTGAGGCGAAATGTTCCCCAGTGAGTTCAGCCGCAATGGTTTGTTCGACCATTTGTGCCATTAAGTTGATATAGGCGGGTTGGTTATAAAAAGAAGGGATATATCGCATATCCTTAACCCAATGTTCACTCTCACCCTCACTGAGTTTTTCGAGAGCTAAATTGACTTGTTCTACAGCAATCCCGCTGGTAAAGATAGAATCCACCACTAACAGGGGATAAATCAGCAGTTTATCAAATCCTTCGGCTTTAATTTGAGTGAGAACTTGCTCGGGAAGGTGCGGCGCACAAAAGTTAAACGCTTTGAAGACTTTAACGCGATCGCCCCATTGATGTTGCAATTCATGCTCGATTCCCTCACGCTGTTTCTCAAAAATGGCGTTGTGAGGGGAGATGAATTTGCCATGCTGATGACTCCACTCATGGAAATCAAAGATGGCGAGTAATTTGGCGAGGGGGGGATATATCCAGCTAGGAACAGGTGCGAACTTTGCCGTGAGCAGATTCAGTGCTTGTTCGTTATAGTTAGCAAAGTCGTCATAACTTTCGACTTCTCCATACCCCATCAATAACACAGCGACGCGATCGCCGTGGGAATGACTGCCGTTGCTGACTTGGGTTGTTGCTTGTTGTTGTTCGGGACTTGCAACCACGTTTGACTCCTCAATATTCGAGTTAGGATTCCGCTATCGGGTTCATGTTTCCGATTCCCTCTAGGGTAACATCCCCTAGGGGGGGAATGAGGGATGGGGTAAACCCCACCCAGGGACGGGGTTAGCAAGGCGGGGTAAAGACGAAAAAGCCCTCCCCTGTGTCTTGGGGAGGGTTAAACTTGGGGTTGCCGGTTGGTTTAGGAGGCGCAATAGTAGACGGAACCGACATCAACTGACTCTAGGCGATCGCCTCTAGGAATCAGCGCCTCAAAGCTATGACCCTCCAAACTGGAACGCCACAACACCAACAAGGGAACGGCATTATTTTGGAATTGGAATGCACCAATGGGTTGAGGAATTCCCGGTTGAAAGCGTCGAGAAAAATCAATCTGTTCCCCTATGGGTCCTGGCATCGACAACAGTTCCACCGAGTTACTGTAGAGATCAGTTCCCGCATTGTCAGCAACTGTTAACATTGCCGTAGTATCGCTGGTTTGTTCTAATACAATGATGGTTTCTCCGGCTTCCCAGGCGCGGATTTGCATGGGGTCTGGCGGATCTCTACGCAGGACACCCTCGGGAATGCGTTCAATGGGTAGGGTTTCCACCGTTAGAGCCTTAGCAGCATCTTTTTGAGAGGGTGGTAACACCCAAACGGCTCCTTCTGGGATGGTTTGAGAGGCATTAAAGGTCGCCATCGGGGTCGGACTGTTGTTACAACCGTAGGGTTCATTTTGCCAACGCCGCAAGGTGACTTCTTCGCGAATTCCTGGCGCGATCGCCACCACTGGGGTTCCTGGATCAACTAACGACCATTGTTCAGAAAACATGGCAATTTGTGCCTCTCCACTGGTTGGAGAAAAAGGAAACTTACTGACTCCCTCTTGTTGAACTTTGGTCCCAAATCCGAGCCATCCTGGAAATTCTAAAAATCGCTGTTCAGGTAGATCTCTTTCTGCTTCCGGGATGGTCGTAACGGTATTATTTCCCCCCATTGTACAGCTATTCAGTCCGGGAAATAGGAGTAAAAGACTTAAGAGGGTTAGAGAAATTTGGGTTTTCGGTTTGGGGATGGAAAGTTTTAAGGTTTTCATGTTTTCCTTGAGTTAATCCAAGATGTCCAGCCTACCCAATTTTTTACCAAATCTGCTAATTCTGCATATCCGGCAGATTGAGGATGTGCTCCATCAGTAGCCGCTACTTCACGAGTCCAAATGGAAGAGTTTTGAAGGGGTGTGAAGACATCTAAATAGGGAATGGACAGATGGCAGCAAATTTGCTCAAATTGATTGGATAAAGCAGCCAGTCTTAAATTGTCTTCAGAGTTGCCAAGGGGAGGAGAACTCACCATTAACACTGGGAACAACAATTTTGCCTGTTCAAGGATCTGCCATGCATTGTTCAGGGAGTCCGGAAAGTCTATGCGAGTTTTTCCTTTTTCCAGGGTAATATCGTTTGCACCGAAGGAAAATAGGACCTTCCCATTACAATCTGGGGGTAAGCGATGGGAAACTTCAGGCAGCCACCGCTTTAAAATATCCGCAGAGGTATCTCGTCGAACCCCCAAATTATAATAGGTAATCTCTTCTCCAGCTTGACAAGCTGCTGCAACAATTCTGCCGGTCCAGCCTAAGTATTCTGGGTCTCCAGTTCCATTTACAAAGGAGTCACCGACAAAACAGATCCGGCTTTCTGTCATAATTTAAAACAATTATTGTTGGGAAAGTCGTTTAACACCTTCCCCGGCGAGTAACTGATGAGCATCGGCTAAAAGTCCAGGGATTTTATCCGCATGAGGACTCTTCGCCAGACATTGGCTAAAGTCTAAGGTTTGGACGGCTTCGGCTTTTTCTCCCGGGAACCAATGGTTGCCATTTCCAAGCAAATTATAGCGCATTTTAGCATACTCGACCAGATCATAGGCGATCGCTAGATTTCTCAGCCATAAAATCTGGTAAATATTAATCGAATTGGGGGTTTCTTCGGGTTTGGGTAAGCCAATATGCCAGCTTTTTACCCAATCTTCTCCAAATCGGGCGATCGCCGCTTGTTCTAAGCGTTCAATAATCGGCGGTAAAACTTCCTCGGCGTCTTCTAACAAGTCTAAAGTTTTCAAATGTTCCTCAAAATCTGTGGGTCTGGATGCACCAATACTCAAGGTATGAATTTGAGGATGAGACAAACAAAAGAGGTCATTAAATACAATGGGAGTCAAGGGTTCACAGAGTTCCACTAATCTTTGCGGAGGACTGTAAAGGTTGCCCCCTTTATTAGAAGGACTAATAATAAATACCCCCATATCTTGTTGGGTTGCTGCTTCAATGGCAGGCCAGTTTACCTGATTAATATAGTACCAATGTAGGTTGACATAATCAAACCGATTAGTTTCGATGGCTTTGATAATCACTTCCGTTGGTGCATGAGTGGAAAACCCAACAAACCGGATTCTGCCTTGAGCTTGAAACTCTTTAACTACATCCAAACATCCCCCGGGACGAATGGTGTAGTCTAACAATTCTGGGGTATTAATTCCATGAATTCCCAATAAATCTACATACTCTAATTTTAAATTGGACAGGGATTGTTCCAAAGTTGCTCGAAATTCCTCGGGGTTTTCTGTCGGTCCTACTTTAGTTTGAACAATCAGCTTTTCTCGGGGTAATTTGGGGAGAACTTCACCCAGTTGAATTTCTGAAGTGCCGTATCCCCTAGCGGTTTCAATATGATTAATTCCCACTTCCAGGGAACGCCGGATAATCGCTTCTACATTCTCTTGATTATTCGTAGGAATCGTGGATTGCGGCACATCCTGCCACTTGTACTGATATCTCATGCCACCGCAGGAAAATACCGGCATTTGCAATTCAGTTCGTCCAAAGCGTCGATATTGCATAGTCATAAATTTGAACTGTAATTTAATAATTTAGATTGCATTTCATCGAAATTCATCATCAAAGCCCCGATTTGGAGTGGGAGCATCTCGCTCCCTAATTCTAATTATAGCAAGGGAGCAAGACTCTCCCACTCCCGGGTTGTCAAGGATTCAATGGCTGTAAAATGGCTTAACCCGAATAGGCGATCGCCTCTTTTATAGTTCCCTTTACAGTTCCCGAATCACGGTTTTTCCGTCTACCACTTCACCGACTAACACCACATCAGTGACCCCAACAAATAGCCCATTTTCCAACACGCCGGGGATATTGTTCAGCGTCTTTTCTAATTCTGCTGGATTGTCAATGCTGTCAAATTTGACATCAATCACAAAATTCCCTTGGTCCGTAATCACAGGACCGGCTTTTTTTACCCCCATCCGCAATTCCGGGGTTCCCCCTAACTTTTTAATCGCCGCCATCACCGGCGTCATTGCCATCGGCAATACTTCGACAGGTAACAAAAAGGTAGAACCCAATTTATCCACTAATTTAGAACTGTCTACCACGACAATAAATATATCAGCTAGACAGTCTACAATTTTCTCCCGAGTATGTGCTGCACCGCCGCCTTTAATTAGGTTTTTCTGCGGATCAACTTCATCAGCACCATCAATAGCAATATCAATGCGATCAACTTCATCCAGCGTCGTTAAAGGAATCCCAAACTGTTTCGCCAGCACTGATGCTTGAAACGAAGTCGGAATCCCTTTAATATCTTTTAAATCTCCATTTTTCAGCCGTTCCCCGAGGAACTCAATGGTATAAGCAGTGGTAGAACCCGTTCCTAATCCCACGATGGAACCGGATTTCACTCGTTGCGCGGCTGCCTTGCCGACTTCGCGTTTCATGGCATTTGCTGTACTCATCAGATCCACTCCTAGGTTTGCCCCTTCTGGGACAGAACGACAGTTAAAATAAACTCCATTGTCAAATTTACCCTGTTCCTGTCCCCATCGCGCATTTTTTCCCGTCCGGATGACTGATCCCGCCCTGGGTGATATTATCAATGGTTGTCGATGTCTAAGGGATGGTGGCTCAGATCACCCCAGGGTTCCGCGCCTGTTTCCAATCCTTTCTCCCGTTGTAAACTTGATATGAAAATTGCATTTATAGACCCTTCTGATTGGGATTACCGGGTAGAAAGTGCGTATGAGATGCCAATGGGAGGTTCCCAATCTGCTTTATGTTATTTAGCGGAAAAATTGGCGCAACAGGGTCATGATGTGTTTGTTTTTAATCAAACTTCTAAGCCTGGAATGTCCCGAGGGGTACAGTGTTTTGCGTTGCCTTTAAATACTATTCCTGAGACAGTGTGCCGATCGCTGGATGTAGCAATTATCTTAAATGTGGCAGGCAAAGGTATCCCCCTCCGGCAATTCTTTGGGGATAAAATTCGGTTAATTTTGTGGACTCAACAGCTTCCCACTCTAAACGCCATGAAGCCGTTAGAAAATCCAGAGGAACGGGATAGTTATGATGGATTTGCCTTTGTCAGTGAGTGGCAGCGCCATCAATTTGAAGCAGTTTTTAACATTAATTCCGATCGCAGTGCAATTCTCCGCAATGCGATCGCACCCGCTTTTCAAAACCTCTTTCCCCCCAATACTTCTATCCTCCCCCATAAATCTCATCCCCCCATTCTCGCCTACACCAGCACTCCCTTCCGAGGATTAGATCTACTCTTATCAATTTTCCCTAAAATTCGCCAATCAGTCCCCGGAACCATTCTCAAAGTTTTCTCCAGCAAAAAAGTCTATCAATTGCGCGAGGATATCGATGAATCCGTCTATGGTTCCCTTTATCAACGCTGTCGGGATATGGAAGGGGTGGAATATTTGGGGTCCGTTTCTCAACCGGAACTGGCTCAACAATTGCGATCGGTTTCTCTATTAACCTATCCCAATACTTTTAAAGAAACCTCTTGTATTGCCGTCATGGAAGCAATGGCAAGCGGATGTCGGGTGGTGACGAGCAATTTAGCGGCACTCACGGAAACAGCAGCAGGTTTTTGTCCCTTAGTTTCAGTTGAGGATGTGCAGGGATTTTCTTCCGTCAGGGATTGGCAATTTTCCTTAAGAAGCGATTGGCAAAATTATGGGAATCGGTTTGTTGAAACCACGGTGCAGGCGATCGCAGAGTTGCAAGATATCAATGCCGAATTCCAACTGCAAAAACAGGTGGATTATATCCATCATTCCTGCACTTGGGAGGTGCGCGCCACTGCCTGGATTGACTGGTTAAATCACCTCTGTGGGTTTAACAGTCCCTCTATTCCTCCAACGGCTGAAATCCTCACCCAACAAGCCGAAATTGCTTATCACCAAGGACAATTACACCGGACACTGACCCTCTGTCAACAATCCCTCAAACTCAATCCCACCCTCACCCAAACCTATCAAATTTTAGGGGATACGTTCCAGGATGCGGGGAAACTCCTAGAAGCAAGTCGCGCCTATGTAACCGCTCTTAAACTGTTAGAAACCGGCAAGGTTGACAGTACCCAATGCCGCCTACTCCGAGACAAATTAGGACAAATTCTGAATGAACTGGGCGAAATTGAAGCGGCGATCGCCCGGAAGTCCGGTTCTGGTGGGTCTTAACGGGTCCTGGAGGTTTTACAAAACCTTGACAAGGACCTGAGAGGGCTTGTCGCTTCCTTAGACAACAAGGGTTCTGAAGCCTTTTCGTGAATCTCCTCAACGAACCGGAGCGATCGCCCATTGACACTGGACCCTACTGCCTAGCGCCAATCGGCGATCGCTCCGTTAACTTTTTCAGAGATTATTCAGCCGTGGCGAGTTCCGTGTTGCCACGATTGCGACGACGAGTCAAGGCATTAAACACCATTTGACCGATCGCCTTAATCAAGCTACCTTCGAGTTCCTTAAACATATTCATGTTCAACCCAAAGGCATGATTGGCTTCATCCACAATGCGATCGGCATCCGCATCATCAATCGGCAAATTGTTCATCGCTTCACGATACTGAGTTTTGAATGCCTTCTCATCAGAAATCTGCTCAAACTCATAGAAAGCGGTGCCATCGCCCTCTAAATTCATCGCCCGTTGAGCAATTCCCTTGAGAATTTGACCCCCGGACAAATCGCCCAAATAACGGGTATAGGAATGCGCCACCAACAATTCTGGTGCCGTTTCCGACACTTCCCGGATCCGCTGAATATAGGCTTGAGCCGCCTCCGAAGGAGCCACCTGCTCCCGCCAGTTGCTGCCATAGTAGAACGCTAAATCTTGCTCTAAACTCGCCTTGCGGTTCAGTTCAGGAAAGTAAATCTGAGACAGAATCGGGTGATTGCGATGCCGTTCCATTTCCTCTTCCATCGCCGAATAGACGAAATAGAGATTCCGCACCAGAGTCCGATAAGAGCTTTTCTCAACCGTTCCTTTTAAAAAGCACTTGACAAAACCCACATTTTCTGCCATGCTGTGGGACTTTTTCGTGCCTTCACGCAGCTTTGTTGCTAAATTGCTACTCATTCGCTTCCTTAACTTTCCAACTTTAATAAAACAGCGGGCCTATCGCCTTCGCAAGAGGCCATAAAAAATAACCTCTAAAGGGTTAGGTTAGACTGAATCGATGAGAATTTTCGTTAAGTTTTTTTAACTTAAGGATCCATCTATGGTCTTTTTTCGCTTTAATCCACCACTGCAACTGCTACATTGCTTGCAGGAAGAGGGGTGTAGAGCGAGCAGTTCCTCGGAACTCACACCCTGAAAGGTGGGGCTATACAGACAAAGCCCGCCTGCGCGAGCTAAAAAAGTTAAAGAGAGAAAACGGACTTTTTACAATTGCATTAGGGATTAATACTCATCACTTTGGGGACCGACTGATGATCTTTATCCCGCAGATTCTGAAGGGCCGTTTTCCCATCAATCCCTTAACCGCGATCGAGGGAGTCGATGCCTGCTGTAATTTTTTCCTGCAATTGCGCTAACGTTTTCTGATAGCGCTTTTCTCCGTCCTCCAGCAAATGTAACGCTGCTTGCCGCTGATTTAGCCAATCCTTCTCCCCTCTCATGCCACAAGACTCCTTTAAATTATGCCATCAGGTAACATCTTAACTGCCATAGATGTCCTCAATCTACTGGTCAAAGATATTGATAAAACTACCTTAGAAATCGCTCTGACTGCTTCCGGTTGGACATCAACTCTAGCCCAAGGGGGTTCTAAAAGTGGTCAGGGAAACATCTGGACAAGTCCTGGATATCAATGCAGCGTTAGAATTATGAGTAAACCCGATGGTTCCTGTTATGCCAGAGTTTACAATGGGCCAGGAGGGGGCGCACCAGGCGAGCAACCTTTGAACGCATTCGGTAAACCGGGAACTAGAGGAGAAACCCATTTTCCCCTGCTTTCTTAATTCTATTAATCATCTTAATTACCAAAATTTTATGCAATTTGAAGAAGTTTGGCAACAATACGACTTTACGGAAGCTGAATTACTGTCAATGGGTTGGCAGTTTCCCTACGATTATGTCCTGAATCTGAACTACTACTGGGAACTCAATGGCAGGGGTTCTGCTTCTGAAGTGGCATCAGTTGACCAACCCCTCAAACTAATTCTCTGTTCTTGCATTCGGCTGGATGTCCAAATCAACCCCAACCTAGAAACAGAGACTCAACCTCCTCAAACGTTGGGTACGATTGTGGGATGGGGTCAAGTTACGCCCTCTCCTTGGTTGGAAAGCCTCTCTCTTCCTGCTTCGGATTGGACTCATTTGTTTTTTGAGATTGGCGGCAACAACAAAATTGAAGCGGTGATGCGATCGCTCTCCATTGAGCAGTTAACCCAACCCGCTCTCGCCCCATTAGGTCTAAAATAAAACAGGGCTTGATATTTCCCTCCTAATTATTGCTCTAACCCTTCAATTATGACTCAAAGTTTACCCATAGAGCGGACTTTAAAAACATTTAGTCAACTGCAAACCCAATTTAATCTCCAGCGTAGTACCGATGACCAATTTTTCCCCGAGTGGTTAAACCTGGATAATAGTCTGACTGAAGCAGAGCAAAAAATCCTGGATGGAATTCAGCAAAAATATTTTTACCAACTCTCTGATGGTCAATTGGGGGAAGAAACGATTAAATTAATTGTGTTGTTCCCCCTCCTGGATTTAGCGGGATTTTTTGAGCCTCCCTTTCGGTTTACCACGGAACCGACTGTGCAAATTACTGCTGAACGGGATGAGATAATTTATTGGGGTCGGATTGATGCGTTGGTTCTGTTGCAAAGGCTTTGGGTGGTGGTGATTGAATCTAAGGAAACCAGTTTTTCCTTAGAAATGGCTTTGGCGCAAACTTTAGCTTATATGCTGGCTCATCCGACTCCCCAACGCCCGGTTTTTGGCATAGTTACAAATGGGGGAAATTTTATTTTTGTGAAACTGCAATATCAAGAATTTCCAGAGTATGAATTATCGAGTGTGTTTTCCTTGCTGCCTCGGCGGAATCAACTTTATGAGGTGTTACAGATTCTCAAACGGTTGGGACGGATGGCGATCGAGTGAACTGTTGTTTGAATTCATGATCGCTTTTGTGGTTAAATCTTTACTACTGAGGTAGAGACGACGCAGGTCAGGTCTCTTTTCCTCGCCCTGCTGTTATTTCTGTTGATTGACTCTAACCCCCATGCCCAATATTCGCCGCCGTCCTCCGAATCCTGCTGTTGGCGTCAAGTCGATGCGCTATCAAATCCAGGTGCCTGATGCTGAACCTCGACATATTCTTGAAGAAATCGTTTGGCATAAAGAAATAGAAGTAGAAGCATGGCGCGATCGCCAGCCTTTGCTAGAGTTACAAAAGCTCCTCCAGGCAGTCCCTGCACCCAAGGATTTTCTGGGGGCCTTGGTGTCGGCATCCAAACAACCGGCGGCGATCGCGGAAATTAAAAAAGCTTCTCCCAGCAAAGGGGTCATCCGCGAAGACTTTGACCCGGTGGCGATCGCTCAATCTTACCAAAAAGGCGGGGCCGCCTGTCTTTCGGTCCTGACGGATAGTAAATTCTTTGAAGGTAGTTTTGACTACCTCAAAGCCGTCCGTGAAGTGGTGGATTTACCCTTACTTTGTAAAGATTTTATCATCTATCCCTATCAGATTTATCTCGCCCGGGTTAATGGAGCAGATGCTATCTTACTGATTGCTGCAATCCTCTCGGATAAAGACTTACAGTATTTTATTAAGATTGCCAAAACATTAGGTGTAACTCCCCTGATTGAAGTACATACCCTAGAAGAACTGGACCGGGTATTAGCTTTGGATGGGGTTACTTTAGTTGGTATTAATAATCGCAACCTCGAAGATTTTACCGTTGATTTAGGCACCACCTGTCAACTGCTGGAACAACGGCGCGATCGCCTGGAAAATATCATCGTGGTCAGCGAATCTGGACTCCAGACCCCCGAGGACCTGAAGCGGGTGGTTGATGCTGGTGCTAAAGCGGTGTTGATTGGGGAAGCCTTTATGAAACAACCCGACCCCGGGGAAGCCCTCGCTGCTATTTTTCCCGAGTAATTGATTCCTGGAGGGCGATCGCCCTTCAGGACCCATCAGGTTCTATACTAAAACCATGCAATGTCTGATTCCCTAGGAATTGGGCATCCATTTACGGGAGACCGCTGCATTAATATATGGAACCCATTCCTCTTCCTTCCCCGATTCACTATGAACTGCTGCTGCAACTGTTGGAACGGCAAACCCTCTATGCGGTGAATCAGAATCCCTCTGCTCGGGAACAGGTGCAACAACTCATTGTGACCCTCAGAAAAGCCCAAAGTCAACAGAAGCAGCTAGAGTCCAAGTTTCAGCGCGAAAATATCCCCGTAGAACACCGCTGGTCCCTCAACGAAGTGGCGGCTGCTAAGACCCCTGGAAATTCGGCCAATCCTGAGTAAGTAGAAGCTCTTGCATCTAATACAGTAAACCAGTAGAATTAAAGATTCGGGTGAAAGCGCATTCAGCAACAGCACTCGCCGATACAGAGCCTTACCCGAGGTATCTAATCGGAACTCCTCACACTTAAATTTAATTGCATTAGGACGAGATTCAATGGACGACAAGCTGATGCTAATGATTCCGGGCCCCACTCCGGTGCCAGAACAAGCATTGAGAGCCTTGGCAAAACATCCCATAGGCCACCGGAGCAAAGATTTTGAGGCAGTCATCGCCGAGGTGACGGAAAATTTGAAATGGCTGCACCAAACTCAAAGCGATGTCTTGATGCTTACGGCGTCCGGGACTGGCGCGATGGAAGCGGGAATCATTAACTTCCTGAGTCCAGGCGATCGCGTGATTGTGGGTAGCAATGGTAAATTTGGGGAACGCTGGGCGCAAGTTGCCAAAGCCTATAGCCTCACCGTAGACCCCATCACCGCTGACTGGGGACAAGCTTTGGACCCCGAGCAATTCCGGCAAAAGCTGGAAGCGGATACCAACAAAGAAATTAAAGCCGTCATCGTCACCCACAGCGAAACCTCCACTGGGGTTGTCAATGATTTAGAAACCATCAATCGTCATGTGAAAGCGCATGGTCAGGCATTAATTATCGTTGATGCCGTCACCAGCTTAGGGGCGATGAATGTGCCGATCGACGCTTGGGGACTGGATGTGGTCGCCTCGGGGTCGCAAAAAGGCTTTATGATTCCTCCGGGACTGGGCTTTGTCGCTGTCAGTGCCAAAGCATGGGAAGCGTACAAAACGGCTAAACTACCAAAATTCTATTTGGATTTAGGCAAATACAAGAAAGCCACGGATAAAAATAGCAGTCCGTTTACGCCGCCAGTTAACCTGATTTTTGCCTTGCAAGCCACCCTGCGGATGATGAAGCAGGAAGGGTTAGAGAATATCTTCAAGCGCCATGAACGGCAAATGAAGGCCACTCGGGCGGCTGCCACGGCAATGGGATTGAAACTCTATGCGCCGGATGATGCGGCAGCGCGATCGATTACCGCTGTGGCGACTTCCGATGCGGAACAAATTCGGTCCATTGTCAAGAAACGGTTTGATATTGTGATGGCAGGAGGACAAGACCACCTCAAGGGTGAAATCTTCCGGATTGGACATTTGGGATTTGTCAGCGATCGCGATATCTTAACTGCAATTGCTGCCCTAGAAGCCGCCTTGCAAGAGCTCGGTAAGGCAACAGCCCAAGTCGGTGCCGGTGTCGCCGCTGCCGCCAAAATTCTAGGGGAATCCTAACCCTTTTTAGCCCTAAATTGCTGTATTCGTAGGGGCGCAATGCTTGCGCCCTCGGGTCGCTTCCCCAAGCGACCCTCCACCATCGGTTTTAGCTCTTTCCCTCTGTATTCGTAGGGGCTTCGATGCTCGAAGCGTCTACAAAGGGCCTGCGCATTGCGCCCCTACAAGAAATAACGATTATAGACTGGAAGATGATGCTACCGACATCCGAGGGATTCACGAGTATCCACCCCGGTTTGTGAATTAACACCACTGGCATTTTTACAGAGTTTGTTGATTTGATCCCCATCTAAAATGGCATCGGTGAAGTCGGCACCTGTAATCTTCATATTTTTGACATTTGCACCGAGAAACAGCGCCTCAACTAACACCGCATCAGTAAAATCGGCATTGGTTAAGTTGGTCCATTCCAGCATAGAATTGGTCAAATTTGCCCCATGAAAATTCGCATCTTTCATCATGGAAAGGCTGAAAATGGCCCCCTCTGCCTGGACATTTGAGAAATTGGTGAATTGCAAATCTGCATTGGAGAACTCTGCGGTCCGTAAAAACTGCCCGGAAAAGTCTTTGCCGGAGAGTTGGGCATTGCTATAGGACAGCGGGGGTGGATAGTATTTATAAGCTTGGGCTAATGCCGGTGAGGGCATGAATAAAAGCACGAGTGCTAACACAGTAGCCGCTAAATGTCGCCAGTTCATAAGGGGGTTTGTTAAGGTTCTTGATTACACTAACCCAACTAGGTCTATAGCTCAGGGTACTGCATTCGGGGGCTAATTGCCCAAATTTGTGGTTACAATTTAAGGTGAAGTCACCCTGGAGACAGACTTATGATCGGTTTTATCATCACTTGGTTGGTTGCGGCCATTTCCCTGCTGATTACAGCCTATGTTGTCCCCGGTATCTATGTCGCTGGGTTTTCATCGGCTGCCCTGGCTGCTATTTTAATGGGATTGATTAATGCCATTGTCAAACCAATTCTCGTCCTTTTGACGTTGCCTTTAACAATTTTGACTTTGGGGTTATTTTTGTTGGTGATTAATGGTATAACCCTCTCCCTGGTAGGATATCTTACCCCAGGGTTTGATGTCAATGGATTTTTACCAGCTATTATTGGAGCAATCGTGCTATCGTTGGTGTCGAGTGTGATCGGGCATTTGGTGAAAGAGGGAACGAATGCTTAAAAACTGACCCCATTTAATTTAAAATTCGTTAAGATAAGCCCGCTGATGCGGGCTTTGTTTTGAAACAATAGAGGAATTTGGATACAATGGAACCCGTTAAAATCGGTATTATTGGGGGAAGTGGACTCTACCAAATGGAGGCGCTGAAAGATATCGAAGAAGTGCCGATGAATACCCCCTTTGGTTCTCCTTCCGATGCCGCCATCATTGGAACTTTAGATGGTATCCGGGTGGCCTTTTTAGCCCGTCATGGTCGTCACCATAGTCTGATGCCTTCGGAAATTCCATTTCGGGCCAATATTTATGCCCTAAAACAATTAGGGGTGGATTATATTATTTCAGCTTCGGCAGTGGGATCTTTGAAAGAGGAGGTCAAACCGCTGGATATGGTAGTTCCGGATCAGTTTATTGATCGCACTCAACATCGCATTTCCAGTTTTTTTGGGGAGGGAATTGTTGCGCATATTGCCTTTGGGGAACCCGTTTGCGATCGCCTCGCAGAAATTCTCGGGGATGCCGTGGCAAGTTTGAATTTACCGGAGGTTAATCTGCATCGCGGCGGGACTTATGTCTGTATGGAAGGTCCGGCGTTTTCCACCCAAGCTGAATCTAATTTGTATCGCAGTTGGGGGGCGAGTATCATTGGTATGACCAATTTAACTGAGGCAAAATTGGCCCGGGAAGCGGAAATTGCTTATGCAACTTTAGCCTTGGTTACAGATTACGATTGTTGGCATCCGATGCATGATAGTGTGACCGTAGAGATGATATTGGATCATCTCCATGCCAATGCAGATCATGCTCAAAAAGTCATTCAAGAGGTGGTCCGGCGGTTGGGTGAAAATCCCCCAGAAAGTAAGGCGCATTCGGCGTTAAACTATGCAATTTTAACCCCAATGGAACGCGTTCCCCCCCGGATTAAGGATAAGTTAAAGGTGATTTTGCAGAAATATTTATAAGGGTAATTGAGAGGAAAGTTAGCCGGGGGAGTTTAGGCGGAAAGGGTTTGAAGTTCTTGTTCTAAGTTACGGCGGGCGATCGCCTCTTTTTCCTCAAACATCAGGGGAGTAAAATACAGGCGATCGCGCTGTAATACTTTTTCTAAAAATTGGGTTCTCCCTTGGCAATACTCGGCTTCTGAAAATGCTACAAATTCTCGACGAATTGCCTGGGTATAAAACTGATATTCTGAGGGGTCTTCCCCAAAAATTGCCCAATCTGCATCGAGAAAAATTTGAGTATCCAATTCATCCTCTGCGGCTTCATGGTGTTTCGTCCTGAGAATCAGGGTTTGGGTCGCCGTAATTGTGGAAGAAGGAATGTTTAAGGTGCCCAAGATTTCTGCGGCATAGTCTGCACTTTTTTCTTCATTATCTGAAGCCATTGGGTCATAAATGATATCATGAAACCAAGTGGCTAGATAAATAGCCGAAAAATCTTTGGCTAAAGATTTCATGGGGTCTAGGGTTTCTATTATCAACTGAATATGTCCGAGGTTATGATAATATCGTTCCGGCTGACAATAGGTACTGACTAAATTAAATAAGACTTTTTTACCGAGTTTGCGATCGGCAGAAAACTGATCTAACAAGGCATCCCAAGTTAATTTGAGGCCCACTCCATCTACATAGCTCATGAATCTCCGCGATCGCCTAAAATAATCGTGTCAACACAAACAGTCTTCTTGGTTGTAGCCTGCCACTGCTGTTACTGTCAAACTTCGCGAGAGAGATTTTCTATAGGCATTCTGGAAGCGGGAGGACCGGCGTCCAATTTCCCCGGGGAAACCTAGACAATTACTTCAAATAACTCCGCCATCCTGCTGTTCCCCCGAATATCTCAGCGGGCTTCCCAACTTTTCCCGGGCCTTGTGGCGATTAACCCCGGTCGATTGCCATGAAAATCCTGATAGAATTGTATGATATAGTATGTCTCTTATTAACTATTTTCTTGTATTGTAGGCTACCATGTGGAAAAAAGAACTCTGTCTGGAAACTCAGTTCATCAACACTTTTTATCAGGGTCCTCTCCATAACTTAGTATTTATTGATTTAGAATTTTTTCCAGTCTATATTACTCCAAACAAAGTCCAACAAAGAATTTTTGGCTATACGATTACTCGGATTTTAGAATCTAACGATTATCAATATATTAAAATTCAACTCATTGAAAACCATCGAGAAGAAAAACATTTAGTCAAAGAAATTATTGATGATTTAAAGTTGTTGCAAGATAAAATTTTTGTTGGCTTCAATATTATTAATAGTGATTTATATTGTTTGACGAAGAGAATTAGGTCTCTGAAACTAAAGCCTGACATCAGTCCCCTGACCATTTTAGATTTATATGACCCCAAACAATCTCGATATCGGGGGGGATTAAATGGATTATTTGAATATTTGGATATTAACATTGATAAACAAATCAATGGGCTTTACATTCGCCGGAATGCCAAGCGAGTCCTGTCTCAAAAAGAAAATTCGAGTGAAATTATTAATAGAATTTACGAATATTGTTTAGAAGATGCGAAGAATTATTTTTATATTGTCTCCAATTGGAAACAAAAATTTGCGCCTTTAGACCCGAATACATTTCTTCAGTATGAGTTTAAAGTCAAGCGGTATTAAGCCTCATTGACTACTTACAAAATACTGGGTTGATCCCCCTAACCCCCCTTAAAAAGGGGGGCTTTTTAGAAAATTTAACTTGTTCTTGAGAGGTTTCAACTGGATTAATTCGCCAGAATTTAGCCTTAAAAAGCCTCTATTCCCTCAAACTTTTGAGTCTGGAGGGCATTGGCGGCTTCTCCACAGGTTCGGGGTGTCGGAAAGAGTTTGTCAGGATTTGCCAATCCTTTGGGATTAAAGACGCTACGAACCCATTGCATGGTTTCTAAGTCAATTTCATTAAACATTTCACTCATGTAGCATTTTTTATCCGCCCCAATTCCATGTTCTCCGGTGAGACTTCCCCCCACTTTCACACACAATTTTAGAATTTCCCCCCCGAGTTCTTCCACTTGTTCTAATGCCCCGGGGATAGCATTATCATAAAGAACTAAGGGATGAAGATTGCCATCTCCAGCATGAAAGACATTCGCCACGCGATAGCCATATTTTTGGCTGAGTCCTTCAATTTGTTTCAAGACATAAGGTAGTTGAGTCCGGGGAATTACCCCATCTTGAACATAATAATCTGGGCTTAAATGGCCCGCTGCGGCGAAGGCAGCTTTGCGTCCTTTCCATAATTTTAGCCGTGTTTCCAAGTCACTGGCAGAGGTAATATTTCTCGCCCCATTCTGCTTACACAGTTCAGAAATTCGCTGTTTATTTTTATCAACTTCTACTTGCAATCCATCAATTTCGACTAGTAAAATAGCTGTGGCATCGCGAGGATAGCATCCAGTGGCGACGACATCTTCTACGGCATTAATGCTGAGGTTATCCATCATTTCCATGCCAGCGGGAATAATGCCTGCGCTGGTAATGGCAGAAACTGCCGCCCCGGCATCTTCAACGCTGGTAAAATCGGCTAAGAGAACACAAATCGCTTCTGGGGTTTTGAGGATGCGAAGGGTGATTTCTGTGGCAATTCCTAATGTGCCTTCGGACCCGACAAATAATCCGGTTAAATCGTAACCAGGCATCTCAGTGAGTTCGCCTCCAACATCTACAATGGAACCATCAGGAAGCACTAATTTTAACCCTAAAACATGATTGGTGGTGACGCCATATTTAAGGCAGTGAACACCGCCAGAATTTTCGGCAACATTGCCACCGATGGAACAGATAATTTGACTAGAAGGGTCAGGGGCATAATAAAATCCAGCCCCACTAACGGTTTGAGTAACCCAGTTATTAATTACCCCGGGTTGGACGACAACGCGCTGATTTTCTAAGTCAACTTTGAGGATTTTTCGCATCAGCGAGGTGACGATTAACACACTGTTTTCAATGGGTAATGCACCGCCGGAAAGTCCAGTGCCTGCACCTCGGGGTAACCAGGGTATGTTATGGCGATCGCAAATTTTAATCGCTTCAGAAACCTGTTCAGTAGTTCGGGGTAATACGACTAATGCGGGACGTTGGCGGTAGCTGGTTAATCCATCACATTCATAAGTCAGGAGTTCTTCTTTTCGTCGCACTACTCCATCTTTCCCCACCACTTGTTCAAATTCTTTAATAATCGGTTTCCAGTCGCGTTCTTGTTGCGTCTTTTGAGCCAACATGGTACTATAATTCCTGCTTAAGGTTGATTAAGGATTGAGATTAAATGCTCATGAGATTTAGGATAAGTTGGAGCAAAACTGCCCGCAATTGATTATCCCACGGGTTGACGATCGCGACTTTGTTCGGAAGCAGTAGAATAGCTATTGTGGGAAGAACTTGTCCAACTAAGCACCTGAATTCCATTGCCAAAGGTCGCTTCTCCAACTACGGTAGAAAGTTCCCCGATCGCTTGACATTCAGGATGGGCGGCGATAAAATCTTTCTGTGCTTGTTGGACCGTTTTCCAGTGACCATTGTTGACAATCACTAAAGCGCGATCGGCTAAAAAGTTTTTCATGAAGAGTAACCCAATCAGTTGCGATCGATAGTCATAAGCACAATCATAAAAATAGACCCCAACTTTAGGTGTCGGTTGGCGATCGCGTAGATCCAGGAGAAAGGTTTCAAAGTCTTCATTATAAAATTCCACCCGATCCAACACTTTAAATTGGGTTAAATTGTCAATCAAGGTTTCATAACTCTCGCTACTTTCATCCCATTCAGAAAAATTATCCACTCCATAAGCTTGGCGATCGCCTTGATCCAACAATGCGCCAATTAAACTTGACCCTTGATAAGTGCCAATTTCACAATAAATTTCCCCAGGTTCCAAACAAGACACCGCAAAATTGATTAATTGCATCAAATTCGCCGTTGTTGTCCCTTGGACGCGATCGAGAACCTCCTGGAACTTGTCAGAATAGGGTTTGACTGAATCTTCACCCCAATTTTCATACTGCTTAGGAAGCATTTCGATAAATTTAAGATAATCCATCAATTCACCTCGGGTAATGTTCTGGGTTGTGGGTCATGGGTCATTAGTCATGGGTTATAGGTCATGAGTTCCTTCTGGAATCGGTTTTATCCTTTGTCTAATGCCTTCGTATCGCGTTTTACATAATTTTTGATCGCCTCTTTCCAAATCAAGTAGGCCGTCCCATTCAAATGTAACCCATCTAGGGTATAGCGTTCATCGAGTTGTTGATTTGCATCCAGCAGTTGAGAATGTAAATCAATATAAGAATAAGAATAATTTTTACTTAACCGTTCTAGTTGAGTATTCAGATTTCTAATCATCTCATTAC
>CBFGOM010000051.1:0-33070 GCA_965650385.1 uncultured Oscillatoriaceae bacterium | reverse complement strand
GGGGATCTGTATTAGACACAGCTTTTCTCCTATTTATGTTGTTTTAGTTTAATTCAGACTTTGATATAATTTTACCCGATTCTCCCCTAAAACAACGGCTAATTTATTCTATTATTATTCAATAATAGAATAACTCTAATCCAACTGTCAACCTAAGCTAAGAAACAGCAAGTTCAACATAAAGACTTGCTATCCTTTCGTCGCTCGTTATCCCCGTCGCCAATCTACCCCACAAGCGATCGCGGCAATTCCCCAGAAGGCGAACAATAACCAATCTCCCCAGCGCACATATAAAGTTTGAGTTTGGCGTCGGTAAATGGTATCGGTATGAATTTGATAGGTATTCTGTTCGGAAATCCAGAGGGTTTTGCCTTGGGGATTGACGATCGCCGAATAACCTGTATTGGTGGCACGAACCGCCCAACGATCGGTCTCGATCGCCCGCATTATGTCTTGTGCATGATGTTGCTCCATCATGGTTGCAGTATAATGAGCATCATTAGACGCACTTAGGATAAATTCCCCTCCGGCTGCTGCTTGGCGTCGAAACAGTTCAGAAAAGGCGGAATCATAACAAATCCCGGCGATCGCTCGTCCGAAGGGTGTATCAAATATTTGGTCCGGTTTCCCCGCCACTAACCGCGCCTCTAAGGGCGATAACCTGGAGACGATTTTACCAAAAATTCCCTCCAATGGAATATATTCTCCCAAGGGAACCAGCTTGGTTTTATCGTACCGGCTAAAGGTATCTCCCTCGGGAGTTACGGTGATTAAACTATTGGTAAAATTGCCCTTTTGACTGCCAAAAGTTCCCACCCAAGCTGTTGCATTATAATCCAGAATCGTTTGATAAAAAGAACTGTATCGGGTATTTTCATCGGTCCATAAATAGGGAAACGCAGTTTCTGGAATTAAGATACCATCCACTCCCGCCGCAGCTAATTCTTGATAGCCTAGGGTATATCCTTCCAAGGCACGACGCCATCCCTGGGAATCAAACTTAATCTCATTGGGAATATTCCCTTGAATGATACCAACGGTTAAGGCTGTTTCTGGAGATTGGGTCAAGGGGCGATTGTAGAGAGCAAAGCCAATTCCATGTAAAATCAGGAATAAAATAAGGGGTGAAGCTAATAATACCCCTCGGGTTCGGGGGGAAGACTTGCTGGTAGAATTGAAGGACAAGAGGGCTTCAGCAATTAATCCATTGATGATAACAATTACCCCCGTAATGGTGGTTGGTCCCGATAGTTGTCCCAGGTGTAAAATGACTAAGTTTTGCTGACTTTGGGTATAGGCGAGGGCGGTCCACCAGAGATTTCCGGCACTCCATAAGGCTTCTAAACTACACCAAATGGCAGTTGCGATCGCCACTCGGACCCAGGGAGAGGGAGGATGTCCAGAAACTTGGGTAAATCGCCGAGTAATTGCGGTTAGGATGATGGCCCAAATCGTGACTAATGCTGCACCCCAAAGGGTGATGAAGGTCCAACAAAACGAGGCGATCGCCAAACTTGCTAACCAAGGAACCCCTAACCAAGTCATCGGATGAATTCCAGTAATCCAAAACAAGGCGATGCCGTGATATCCGATTCCCCATAATAAGGGCAATCCTAAAAATTTCCAGTGCCAGATTCGCTGAGTTCCTGATGAGTTTTCTCCAGTTTTGACCAGGAGAATCCACAGGGGAACCAAGGCAATCCAAGCCAAGGGCCAAGCATTGAAAGGGGCTGGGGTTAAGCCCATTAAAATTCCGCCGAATAAAGCGGTAGCTAATCTCCCAAAACTGTTGGATTTTAAAGCAAATTTCAGCGTATTAAACACGGTTATGCTGTGGGATTTAGGTTTTGTTGACTCATATAAATTATTTATAAAGAAAGCGAGCATCTGGCTCGCTTTTTCTATGATAAACCGATTGAACATTGCTACAACTGGCAGGGTCAAAATCCTGCCGGTTGTGGCAATTTCTAACGGTTCAGAGGGATTTAATTATCCTCGTCGGTTCCGTTGTCGGAGGTGAGGTCATTGTCCTCATCGGAGGCGGTGACCAAATCAACACCTGTTTCGAGTTCCATGTCGGTACTGTTGTCCGTAGTGAGACTGTCTTCTTCACCAGATGACGGAACTAAGGCCACTCCGGCGATCGCATCAGAGGAATCCAGACGCTGCACTCGAACCCCTCGGGCCGATCGCGACTGAGAGGAAATCGCTTTACTCGCCTGCCGAATGATAATTCCGCGATTGGTTACAATCATCAATTCATCCTCTTCATTGACGATTCGTAAAGCCGCGAGACGGTCTTTTTCATTGCGAAATTTGATCGCACAAACACCTTTTCCGGCCCGTCGTTGGAGGCGGAATTGTGTCACCGGAACCCGTTTACCAAACCCGCCGGTAGTAATCACCAAGGCCCAAGGACCGGGATAAGAAGACGTTTCAGCAATGTTCTCTTCTTCGCCTTCTATCTCCTCAGTTTGCAGATCCATTTCTTCTTGTTCGAGTTCTGCATCGAGTTCGAGGTTTTCATCGTCGATCGCCTCTTCCATTGAAGCAGTCACTTGGGAAGGCAGAACATCCATGCTGATAATATTATCCCCCTTGCGCAGGTTCATGGATTTTACCCCGCGCGTGGCCCGACCCAGAGGCCGGAGTTGTTGATGATCCGCTTTGAAATGAATTGCCATTCCTTTCGCAGAACCGATAATGATGGTATCTTCCGGTCGCGCTTTGCGGACCCAACGCAATTCGTCACCTTCAGATAAAGAAATGGCAATTAATCCATTAGCGCGGATATTAGAAAAGGCCGAGAGGGCAGTTTTTTTAATGTAACCGCCTTTAGTGAGCATCACTAAATATTCTTCATCAGAAAATTCTTCCACCGAAACAATGGAGGTGATTTTTTCATTAAAGGGAATCGGCAACATTTGAGTGATTGCCATGCCTCGGGCAGTGCGAGACCCGGTGGGGATTTGATAGGCATTCAAGCAATATACGACCCCGCGATCGCTGAAGAACAAGATGGTATCATGGTCGCGACAAGTTAAGAAATGGGCAATCCCATCATCTTCTTTCATCTTCGCCCCAGATTTGCCTCGGGTGGCCCGACTTTGCGCCTCGAAGGTATTCACCGGCATCCGCTTGATATACCCTTGTTCGGTAATCATGACCAGGGCTTTTTCATTGGCGATTAAGTCGGTAACATCGATTTCACCTTCCGCGTGTTCAATGACGGTGCGACGGGGGGTAGCAAATTTGGTTTTGAGTTCTTCCGCTTCGGTGGTAATGATTTCTAAAACTCGTTCCCGCCTTGCTAAGATATCCCGCAAATCGGTAATCGTCAGTTGCAAGTCTTCATGTTCTTGTTGAATTTTATCCGCTTCTAAGGCTGTTAAGCGGCGCAATTGCATTTGCAAAATGGCATCAGCTTGGACTTCGGAGAATTCATAAGTGGCGATTAATTCTTGTTTGGCAGTGGGGGTATCCGCTGCTCGTCGAATCAGCGCAATAATGCGATCTAAATTCTCTAGGGCAATTAACAATCCCTGTAATAGATGGTCTCGTTCTTCAGCTTTTCGCAGTTCATAGCGCGTCCGGCGTTCGATGGTTTCGATGCGGAATTCTAGGAAGACGGTGAGGAACTGTCTGAGGGTGAGTAACTGGGGTTCGCTGTTGACCAGCGCCAGCATATTGGCTCCGAAATTGGCCTGTAAGGGGGTTTGTTTGTACAGGTTGTTGAGGACGACGCGGGGATATGCATCGCGCTTGAGTTCGATGACGATTCGCATCCCGTCGCGATCGCTCTCGTCCCGAATATCGGAGATGCCTTCGAGACGCTTTTCATTAACCATTTCGGCGATGCGTTCAATCATCGATGCCTTATTGGTTTGGTAAGGCAATTCGGTAATGACGATCGCGTCTCTGTCGGGACGTCCGCGATGTTCGATGGTTTCAATGGTTGCCACACCGCGCATGGTGATTGAACCCCGTCCCGTGGTATAGGCTTCTCGAATGCTACCGACGCCCAGAATTTGGCCCCCGGTGGGAAAATCCGGACCGGGGATATATTGCATCAACTCAATATCGGTAATCTCAGGATTGTTAATCAGTGCGACTAACCCATCGAGGAGTTCTCCCAAGTTGTGGGGAGGAATATTGGTCGCCATCCCTACGGCGATGCCAGAAGACCCGTTGAGTAAGAGTTGGGGGACCCGGGTGGGTAGAACAATCGGTTCTTGCTGCGATCCATCAAAGTTATCAATGAAATCGACGGTTTCTTGGTCGATATCCCGCAACATGGCATCCATGCTTAGGGCCTGCAGACGACATTCCGTATAACGCATAGCTGCCGGAGGGTCGTTGTCAATGGAGCCGAAGTTACCGTGACCATTGATCAGGGGCGATCGCATGGAAAAATCCTGGGCCATCCGTACCAAGGCATCGTAAACGGCGGTATCCCCGTGTGGATGGTACTTACCGAGGACTTCCCCGACCACACGAGCGCATTTACGAAAGGGGCGGTCTGGGGTCAAGCCCAGCTCGTGCATCGCATAGAGAATCCGCCTGTGTACAGGCTTCAGACCATCCCTAGCATCTGGGAGCGCCCGACCCACGATTACGCTCATGGCGTATTCGAGGTAGGACTGTTGCATTTCATTCCGCAGATCCGTCGGGATTATCCGCTCCGGGGAGGTGGTCATAAGATGAAAAACTCCAAAAATGTGAGACTAAATAACACTGAGTCCGAGAACCAATTTGATGCTACCTCGCATCAAAATATTGCTAAATTCTGATAAATATTTTAACATAGATTGACTGAATTTTGCCCCGGAGCAAGGCTCTAAAATTATCGGATTTGTGGGGGGGTATTTGAGTGTAGATAATCCTTTGTGGATTAGTCATTTGTTTTTTCTCATTTGTCCTTTGTCTTTTGGATTGTGGAAGGCCAAGGACCAATGACCAACAACCCAAGACCAATGACTAATGACCCATGACCCATGACCAACAACCCAGGACCAATGACCCATGAGCAACAAGCAAGAACTGTTTTCTGTAATTTACTCGGAAGAATTTTTAGAGCATGATACGGGGCGATCGCATCCGGAACGTCCGGCTCGGTTAACAGCGATTGTTGAAGCGTTAAACGCCGCACCCTGGGCCAGCCGCCTATCCTGGCAACTCCCGACGCCGGGACATCAACCTTCGGTGCTCTCAGCGATCCAGCGGGTTCATACCCCGCGCCACATTCATGAAATCGAAGTCCTGGCCGAATCTGGGGGGGGCCGCTTAGAGCTGGATACCCCGGTTTCTCGTTACAGTTACGAGGTCGCGCTGCTGGCGGTGAGTGCCTGGTTGGATGGGGTCGATCGCGTTCTGGAGACGGGGAAACCAGCTTTTGTATTGGCGCGACCCCCGGGACATCATGCGGAAAGCGATCGCGGCATGGGATTTTGCCTCTTTTCCAATGCGGCGATCGCCGCAACCCATGCCTTAGACAAGCATCGACTACAACGGGTGGCAATTTTAGACTGGGACGTACATCATGGCAACGGGACCCAAGAAATCGTCGAAAAAAATCCCCAAATCGCCTACTGTTCTCTCCATCAATACCCCTGCTATCCCGGGACTGGCGCAGCCCATGAAACCGGACCTTATGAGAACATCCTCAATCTTCCCGTCCCACCCGGGAGTACCCTCGCCGAATATCAGGTCTTGTTTGAGGAACAGGTCCTGCCATTTTTGCGCCAGTTTCAACCGGATTTATTACTCGTGAGCGCTGGATATGATGCCAATGCGGCAGATCCCCTAGCCCGAATCGACCTGCAACCCGAGGATTACGGTATCCTCACGGATTATTGTTTGCAACTGACCCGCCGAATCGTCTTCGGATTGGAGGGAGGATATCACCTAGACGCCCTTAGTCAGTCCGTGATTGCTACCATTGCTCGCTGTCTGGAAGTATCCTAAGGCTAGATTGGCCGTTGGTTGAAGAGGGTGATACGATCCTCCCTCTTTTTCCCCCGATTTACGAGTCTTTGCCAATTTTAATTTTTGGAACCTCCAACCCAATCTCTGCCATCGCATCTCGCCATTTATCAATTCGGGTTTGAATCCGGTCTCTATTTTTGGTAGAGGAGGTAATCGCTTCACTAAACTCAGAGTCTTGACAGACTTTTTTGAGCGCCTCAATAATCTCACGTTTGCTGCTGCGAATGTCTTCGGAATTGACATAAGCAAACGAGAGCATGATCACATCATAAATAGCTCGGTTGATGGATTTTTCCCATCCTGTATCGGGAGTATAACGCCGAAACGCTCCGTAATCAAAAACCGCGAACACATCATCAATGGTTTTTCTGAAAATTTCGCGATGATGCTCGATGGTTTCATCGTCAAAATGAATTCCCTGTTCGAGGTATTGATCTAGGAATTTGGATAACGTGCCGCGATAGGCGATCGGGTCGAAAAAGAAAGCAAAAAAGCGCAAAATCATCTCGCAATCTTGCATTCGTTTATCGATACTTAGCACTCGGCGAGTTTTTTGGAAGACCTCATCCTCGGACAGTTCTAAAATTAAATCGTTCAACTTGCCGCGATAGACGCTGTTGCGGATTTCCTGAGCATTTAAGGGGACAAAGCCTGTATTTAAACGCTCAAAGACATCAAATTTAATATCGGGGTGAGATTCTTTGAGAATGACAATACAACGAATGGTCCGGGAGAGGAGCAAGCGTTGGTAAGTAACTTCAAGCTCTTGAAATTTTTTGCGGTTAATGTCGGGTAAGATTCTTAAGGCTCGTAGGGGAAATTCATCATTGAGAAATCGATAAATTGCGGTCAATCGTTGTTGACCGTCAATGACACTATAGGATCCATCCTCTAATTCTGCAAAATAACAGACGGGAATGGGAACATTGAGCAGGAGAGATTCAATTAACCGACTGCATTTGGTTTGGTCCCAAACTTGCCGCCGCTGAAATTTATCGGCCAAAACCAAAGTTTGGTCATCAATCTGAGCTTTGAGCGATCGGATCACGAAGTCATAAGGATGAGTGACGAGCTTTCTATCCTTCACAGGGATATTGAGTTCCTCCTCTAACTCTTCTTCGTCTTCCTGTTCAAATTGATCCTCAAGTAGTTCCTGGCTATCTTCAACTTGAGTGCCAAGACCGTCTTCTAGCATTGCCTCCCTCCTTATTCGCTGCATTGCTTGCTTTCTACTGCCCTACAAGTATCTTTACTTCGAGACTGTTTGGCTCTCCGGGGATTGAACCGGCAAGACCACGGTTTACTGTGGCAAGCTTATTGTTACAGTGTAACAGTTAGCTGAACCTCGGCGTGAGTGGAGTCTAGGTTTGGGACGGATGGGGGGAAGGGGTGAGCCATTCCTTTGACAAGAGGGAGTACAGATATAGGGTAGGCCATCCCTAGGCTACTCTACATTTAGGTTTGAGCTTGACTGGCGTCCGTAGACTTGTTCCAGAATTCCCAAAAGCGGATTGGGGGTTTTAAGGGGGGGTTACAAGGAGCGATCGCCTATGAACGCAAGAGGGTTGAGTCTGAACTCTGAAATAGCAGGATGGAACAGCAAAATTGGTGGGGTTGAAACCCAATGTTTCTGGTGGGGTGCGTGAGTCCGGTGATCGCAATTTTCACATCCCTGAGATACGTCTATTCGCTCCCTTCTAGCCCCCCTTGACCCGGGTAGGACTCGGAAAGTCTCCCTGTTTAAGGGGGATTTGGGGCGATCGTCAGCTTGATCCCAACATCACGAGAGAACAAGAAAGCTCTTGGATAACATGGGTTGTGACATCATCCATCTCTAATCCAGACATGGTGCGCCGTCTGATGGCTTGGAGAATCACTAAATCATAGGCGATCGCCTCGTTGAGAATTGCCCCGGGGATATCATCATTCGGCGTAATCACAATTTGAATTTGTGACGGATCACTCGGGGCTAATTCAGTGATTAAGGCAGAAAGTTCAGCATGGATGCGAGCATTTACTTCCTCTGGTGTGCGGCGATCGCAAACATGGAATAAGGTCACTTGTCCCCCATTCATCTGAGCTAAATTATAGGCAAACCGCACGGAAAACACTGCCCGCGCTACGAGATTATCCACCAATACTAAAATGCGTTTCATTTGCAGGGGAGAACCCAGCAGACGCGTTACTGCGACGGGACAATGCGCTGTCCATAAAAGGCGATCGATCACGTTCCCAAATAATCTCGCCCGTAGGGTGGTGGTGTCTCCCCATCCCATCACAATTAAACTGGCTTTTTGCTCTCGACTTGCATGAGCAATTCCCTGGGCAATATCATCATCAATCCGAACTGCTGGTTCTGCTTTGACCCCAAATTCTTGAGAGAGTTGCACCGCTGCGGCGACTAAATTTTCGCTGCGATCGAGGGCGGCATCCACCGCTGATGCTTCCATTTGTGCCATCACCCGGGCGATGGACAAGGGAACGATTCGACCCTCTTCCTGGCGCACCAGCAAGGCTGCCATTTCTACTAAATTTTTTTCCGTTTCTGGGTTATAAACCGGCACAATCACCGTAAATGGACCATTAGGCTGATTCCCTTCATCAAAAGGCGTTTTAACCGCCTCTAAATTAGTCGTGGGTGGGGTTAAACTCGCTGCCGCCCGCGCGGTTAAAAAGGGCCCTAATGTGGCGGTGACTAACATCATTACAATCACCGTGTTCAGGACCTCCTCACTCAACAAGCGTTCTCCTAAAGGGTTCAAGGTGTTATATCCCACAATCGTTGCCGCCAAGGTTGCCGCCACCTGGGGAATGGACAGGGACCAAATTGCTAAAGTCTCGGCGCGAGTGTAGCGATACAGGAGTTGAGTGACCAATGCTGCGAGTAATTTACTGATTAATAACCCTAAAATAATCGCTAGGGTCAACCAAAATGATGTCAGGGTGGCAATAAACGCGGGAAGGTCAATTAATAGCCCTAAATTCACCATAAAAATGGGAATAAAGAGGACACTCCCCACAAACACCACTTTTTCTTTGACCGGCCCGGAACCCATTGCGCCATTCACTGCCATTCCGGCTAAAAATGCCCCGACAATTTTTTCTACCCCAATGATTTGAGCACCAACTGCGGCTAAGAAAACAGCCAGCAAGACAAATAAAAATTGGTTGCCTTCTTCATCGCCAGACCGCCGAAAGAATTCCCGTCCTGCCCAGTCAAACCCAAATAGCACAATGCCAGTATATAGGGTTAACAGGACGAGCATGATTACTAAGTTTCCAATACTAAAACTCCCAGCATGAACGCTGACGCAGACTGCTAAGACCAACAAAGCGGGAATATTGGTAAAAATGGTTCCGCCAATGGTTACCATGACGGCTTCATTTCCCATCAAACCCAATCGACTGAGAATGGGATAGCCGAGGGGAGTATGGGAGGACAGCAACGATCCGATTAATAGGGAAGCATTCCAACTAAATCCAAAGAATCGGGCAATGATTGCTCCCATAATAAAAGGGAAAATAAAGGTCAGACTGCCAAATCCAATGGAGCGATTTTTTACCTTTTGAAACTCGGTCATATCCATTTCCAGACCGGCCACAAACATCAGGTAAACTACCCCAATGTCGGACAGGAGTTTCATGGTTTCCGATTGGGGCTGCAAGAGCTGCAATCCATGAGGTCCAAAGGCTACTCCAGCCGCCAATAGGCCAATTAATCCGGGAAGTTGTAGCCGTTCAAAGAAAATGGGGACGACTAAAATAACCGCCAGGAGAACGGCAAAGGCAAAGATGGGTTCGTTCTTTAAAAAGTCGAGGGCGAGTTCCATGCAGGTAGGAGACTGAATTTTTTTTATTCTATCTCAGGGTTTCCAAATTTTACCGGAGGCGATCGCCTAAATTGACGGATAATTTTTACGGGGTATGAAGCCTGTTTATGGGTAATTTTTAGAAACAATTGAGGCGAGTTCGTTGCTGTTCTGACTGTTTGAGTGATAGTTAAAACTCGAACAATGTGATTTAGATAACAATTTTAGAGGGCAAGAGATGATAGGAGTTGGGGAGAAAATGTGCAGTGCGATCGCTGACTCCAGGATGAGAGTCTGAATCATGGGCTGAGGTTCCAACTGTCACCCTTGATTCGATGATTGATCCAGGGAAGAGGTGAGTTGCTCGATCGCTGTTACAGTCCGCTCTAATTCGGCAAATAAATTGGGATTAACCGCTGTTAACCGAAACGCTTCCACCAAGGCGCGATAATACCAGAGTGTTCCGGTTTTACCACCTTTAAAACGGTCCCAGACTGTCTCTCCGATCGCCCGATAATCCTGAAGAATTGACCGGGAATTGTGCAATTTATCCGAGGCACTCACCAGCAGGACCGAGGGGGAAGCGGAGGGAAGATGTGCCAGATAGAGTTCTTTGCGCTCTCTCCAGGGGGGTTTGGGGATAGAATGGGCGTCCGTGCAACCTTCAACAATTGTCGCCACGGCATCTCCAAAACGACGGCGAATTTCTGCCCCGGTAGCGACGCCTCCTTGGTCCTCGATCGCATCATGGAGTAACGCGGCGATCGCCTCATCTTCATTGGCCCCATATTCTAACGCAATACTGGTTACCCCTAGTAAATGGGCAACATAAGGCACCCCCGAACCCTTGCGCTGTTGTTGCGCGTGGAGTTCTGCTGCAAAGGCTAAAGCCTGATTAAAGCGGTTTGATAGCATCGGTGTCCCTTCCGAACCAACGAGTTAGGATACGCTGAATTTTAACAGGTTCACGACTGACCCACCGGAACCCAGGTTCAGGATTTCGGGGTGAGACTGCTCAAAAATCCCGGATGGGATGCCTCCAACTAGAGTTAGTAAAATAATCCCCCAAAATTTTCAGGCCCTTGTTAAATTATCCTAGAAAGATGTCAGGCAAAATGCTCCGGATAAGTCTCGGGGCTTTTTCGGGAGCAATGTCAAAATCCGGTTCTGTTTAAGCTAAACTAAACCCATTCCCATTCTCACCGGACTTGCGCTGAAATCCCAGGAGGAGTCATCCTTCTGTTTTTTAAAAAACAACCGGACCCTCAAGAATAGAGATCTTGCCAAATTCCGGATTCCTCCTTCTTTCCCCGGTTTGAGTTGCCCCTTTCCAAGGGGTAAACCAGAGGAATAAATATTGAATTTCAGGGGGGGTAAGAGATTGAAGCTAGAGGTCTAATCAATCGCCGCTCTCGACTCAATTGCAGTTATTATGGAACAACAACAGCCCGAAGATGTAGCGGCTTACAACGAACGCTCCCTGAATACCCTATCGAGGGCGATCGCGTTGTCTGCCGAGCAATTTGCCATCATTTTGGTGCGGTGCAATTATCGGAATTTACAAGCTGAAATGCTGCAACGACTGCGGGAACACTGTCCGGTTTCTGTGGCCGAAATCCATTTACACCCCCTAAGTACCACCTTATTGGGTAAAATGATTGAAGAATTTGGGGAATTGCCCTCGCTTCCTGGGGTCATGGTACTGGGATTAGAATCGGCAGTGGCGATCGATGAATTATTAATTTCCATTGATTTAGTTCGGGACGAATTTCGCAAGCAGTTTCCCTTCCCTTTAGTGTTCTGGGTTACCGATGATTTGCTGCATCGCATCACCCAATTTGCCCCCAATTTTAAAAGTTGGGCCGGACCTTCAATTAAATTTGAAATTCCCACCCCTCAACTCATCCAACGCTTACGGGAAACAGCAGAAAATTTATTTAGCGGTATCCTAGAAGCAGGCGCAGACCAACTTCAAGTCGGCGCTGCTATTGAACTCTTAACCCACACCCATCGCCAGGAAATTGCTTGTGCTATTAAAGATATTGAACGGGCAGGGGAGAGGTTAGACCCCTACTTACAAGCTTGTTTAGATTTTGTGCGGGGTTGGAACGCCTACAGTCATGATGAATTGGCAACTGCCCGGGAATTTTACCAGCGTAGTCTCGCCTTTTGGCAACAAGCCGTCCCCAGTCTCCCAGTTTCAGGGAATCCACCGGAAGAACGCTTGACCCTGTATTTAGAACGTTATGGCTGCTTGCTCTTTTATATGGGGGCCTGCTGGCATCGGGAAGCCCTCTTACATCGCGGGGTAGCCCCAGCCGCCTACGGGCAAGCGCGAGACTATTTTCGGCAATCTATCGCTATTTACCAGCAAGCCCACCGCCCGGATTTGATGGCAAAATTTATCAATGCCCTGGGGGAAGTGCTGCAAAGACTCCAGGACCGCGATGGATTGGAAGAGGTAGCCTTGATCGCCACCCAACTGCATCAAGAATATCCTGACCCGATCGCCGAGGCGCAAGATTGTGGCTATTGGGGGGAAGTTGCCCTCTGGAACTCCCAATGGGCGATCGCCAAGCAGTCGGCTTTAAATGCCCTCCAGATTCTGGAATCTTACCGCGCTACGACTCTCACCCCGGAAAAACGCAGTTTCCTAGAATGGTCTGCCCAGTATCATCGCGGCTGGTATTTGTTATTATTAGGTAGAGCGCTCTCGGCACTGAGTGAGAGTCAAAATGCCATCGCTACCCTAGAGAAAGCGAAATCCCAAACCCAACCGGAATGTAATCCTCAGTTATATAGTGAAATCCTCCAAGAATTGCGATCGCTCTACTTCAACCGAGGCGATCGCCTCACTGCCTTTGCCCTCAAACAGGAACTCTACGCCTTAGAACATCAGTATGGATTTCGCGCTTTCATTGGCGCCCAACCCCTACAACCCCAACTCCACCCCCTGAATCCGACCCAACTCCTGCATCTCGGCAACGGCGATCGGCCCTTTCCCCAGAAACGATATGCCGGGGAAAGTCTCACCGGACGAGAAGCTGAAATCAAATGTGCGATTACCCGCATTGGCCGTCCTGATTATAAACTCACCTTGATTCATGGTCCCGCAGGCGTTGGTAAATCCTCCCTCTTATCGGCCCAATTAGCCCCCGCTTTACATCAAAAACAAATCGGACTCCATCTGGCATTACCCCTGGTTATCCCCATTCAAGGTGATTGGTTTCCCGCCGCACTTGAGGTATTTAATCGCGCATTTGCTCAGATGGGATTACCCAGAGTGGAGACAACCCCTGAGCAAAATCGCATTCCCATTCTGCACACTCTGTGCGATCGCCTCGGAGAAAATGGCGATCGCAACATCTTAACTGCCCTGCTGTTTGATGTGGATGCGGACTTGTTTGATAGCGCCCATGAGTCACACCGCCACCTGTTTTATGAATTTTTGCATGACTGCTTAAACCTGCCCTTTGTCAAAGCAATCGTCTGTTTGCGGACGGAACATTTAGCTGACTTACTGGAACATGAATCCCTGCGATCGCTAGAATTTATCAACCGAGAGACCCGGGAAACGTTGTGCTATCCGTTATTACAAGATTTATCTCTGGACACGGCTCAACGGGCAATTATCGCTTTAACAGCACAAGCCGAAATTGCCCTAGAACCGGCACTAGCCGAGCAATTAGTCCGGGATTTAGCCCGAGGCACTATCGCCGAAGTGCGAGGACTCATGTTACAGTTAGCTGGCACACAACTCGAAGCCGAACAGATTACTACCCTAGCGCAATATCAACAATATGGCGGCAAAGCAGCTTTACTCCGACGAGGCATCCGCGAGGCAATTTCTGATTGTGGT
The DNA here is from genome assembly GCA_965650385.1 of uncultured Oscillatoriaceae bacterium. Lineage (GTDB taxonomy): Bacteria > Cyanobacteriota > Cyanobacteriia > Cyanobacteriales > Laspinemataceae > Laspinema. The sequence continues at coordinate 19,417 of CBFGOM010000051.1, read as the reverse complement.
ATAGAAAATACCCAAATTGCCCGCTTAACCCTCCAATCCCTCGCTAAACCGAGCCCGGATTGTGAACAGTCCCCCACCATGCCTTATCCCTGCTGCAAAACTTTAGAAGAACTCAGAAGTGAAATCGGAAGCAGTCGCAAGAGATTACAGATCGTGCTAGAAATCTTAGTCCAGTCCGGGTTACTGTTTCGCCTATACGATACCCCAGTCCCCCGCTATCAACTGGTTGATCAGGAGATTTGCCGGATGGTATGGCAGGGGTGAGTTCAGAGAAAATGAGCTTTTAAAAACCAGTTTAGTATAAAAGCCAGGTAAATTTGATGCGATCCATCCGCATCGAGACTACCAATCCAACGGTTGTAGCAGGGCGATCGCATTACAGCCGATATACCCGACTGCTAAGGGAGATTTATCTGATAACAAAGCTAGAACTTTGTGTAAAATTAAGGGCAGATTCGCATCGTAGACTTGCCAGAGGTTCTCACGCAGTTGATTGATAATGCGATCGCCTGCGATATCATCGGTTCCAGGTCTGACTAACATCAGCGATCGCCAGACTTTAAAATATCGAATATCATGACTTTGCACCACCCGTTGTATTTCTGCTGTGGCCCGTTCCACTAATTCATCTTGGACTGATTTCATTACCAGTGGTTGCAAAGTGAAGGCAGAGGACTCTTCCCCAAACCAGGATTCTAGCAGTGATCGGCGTTCTAAGCTGGCAATTCCTTCTAATAAAACTGCCGGATCAACTAACACAAGAAAATGAGTTTGTAAGCGGCAAAATGAAACGGGTTCTTGCCAGATTGCTAACCAGTAGAGGATCTCGCGCTCTAAATCAGAAAGGCGTTCCAATTGTTGGTGCAACAGGGTTCGTAATCTATCGCCGATCATGAGGGTATTCTGATTCAGAAAGGTAGCAACATTTCCCCCAAATACGCTTTGAATCAACGGAGTCACGATTTTGAGGGCAAAAGGATTGCCGCGATACAGTTGAATTAAGGCCGAAAGTCCTAATTCTTTTCCCGTTAATCCTCGGAATTTTAACAGATTGATTGCCTCAGCTTTAGGCAATCCAATTAGGGATAAACTCTGGCGATTGCTACCTTCAATGGGCAAGGTTTGGGGTTGTTCTCGACTGGTAATCAGAATACAGCTTTGATGGCGATCGCGACTTAAGATTTGAAGAAAATGACTATATTCTGTCTCGGATTGCGATGATTGTAAGACGGATTCTAATCCATCTAAAATCAGCAGATAGCGCCGGTGTTTGAGATGGTGGAGTAATTGGGTTATGCCTTGGAGAAAATTGGTAACGGAGGTTCCTTCTAGGGTGGAAAGAAGACTATCAAGCAGTGCTTCCACCGAAGGAGAATGGTGTAGCGATCGCCAGATTACACCCTGGAATTGCAGTTGAATCGTATCAGCAAAGGCCAGAGCAAGGGCGGTTTTTCCGATGCCACCCATGCCGAAAATCAGGATGAGTTTAGCGGTAGGAATCCATTGTTCTAATTGTGCTAATTCGCGATCGCGTCCGAAAAATGAGTCTAAATCCGGTGCTTCTTGCCAGTCGCGGATTGGAGGAGACTCGGGGATTGCTGGATCAAAATCCGGTTCACATTGTTCGGCGATCGCCTCCCAGTCGCTAATCCCCACAGCGGTACAAATAGCAATGAAAATATCCCGTTGAATGCGATCGCCATGCCAAAACCGTCGTAACGTGGCGCGGGAGGTATGAGCATCTTGCCACCACCGCGCGGTACTGGTTTTTGTCCAACCCAAACGCTTTCTAGCGCGATCGGCGATCGCTAATCCTTCCATCGATGCCTTCAGCGACTTTGACATACTTCAGACCTATCGAGGAATAACATGAACCTGGATACAAAGAGAGGTAATCCCTGAGCAAATTCTACGGAAGTCAACACCCCCGTAGAATTTGTCTTAATCGCGAGGGTTTGCTCTCCTCACTTAGGCCAGTCCCACTAACTTAGCACTGAGATCCCACATCCGCTTCCCATTATCATTATCCCGCGCTTGAGGAGAAACCCGTTGGACAAAAGATTTGCCATCTTTTTTCTGCCGATTTCCCCAACTCCAATAAGCGCCGGATTGCTTGTATTCCGGATCCGCCACCACTGCTGCAACTCTTTCTCCCGCTAAATCCTGAGATACATATCCTTTAGTAATGTATTTTTGGAAGATGGGGAAAAGTTTTTGAAAGAGGGGATAATGATTCCGGAATAACGGCGTTTCTGCAACACATCCAGGATACAGAGAGGTGAAAGTAATTCCGGTAGATTCGTGATAGCGTTCATGAAGTTCCCGCATGGTTAAAACGTTGCAGACTTTGCTATCTTTGTACGCTTTAACCGGTTCAAATTTCTTGCCATCAATCATCGAGTAGGGTTCTTTGAATCCTTCAGCAAACCCTTTGAAATCCCCTAAATCTGGACGGGGGGGAATTTTGCCGCCGAGTTCATCGGGGTTGTGAGTGACGGTTCCCAGGATGACCATGCGCTTATCTGGCGCAGGCGATCGCTTCATATCCTCCAACATGACATTACACAGGAGGAAATGACCCAGGTGATTGGTGGCGACACTGAGTTCATACCCTTCAGGACTCCGCAACGGTTCCTTAATTAACGGCATATAAATCGCCGCGTTGCAGACCAAAGCATCCAGGGTCCTACCTGTAGCGCGGAAGTCATTGATAAACTGACGCACACTTTGTAAGGAGCCTAAATCGATATGGAGAATCGTGTAGCTGTCCGGAGACATTCCCACAGACTGGGCGGCTTTTTCAGCTTTGGCTAAATCCCGACAGGCCATGATCACGTGCCATCCTCGTTTCGCCAGGGCTTTTGCGCCGTATAAACCGACCCCAGAGGATGCGCCCGTGATGACGACCGTTGACTTTCGATCTTGTTCCATCGGTAGAGAAATGAGTTGACCGTTGTTGACTAGATCTAGGATCTCATAATTGCGATCGCGATGGTCAACTAAATTTTTTTCAGGGCCCTGGGGTCCTCTAGCCTGGGTCCCTATGAAAAATTCCCCCAGGGATCATTTTGGGAGAGGGTGACTTGAACGGGGCGATCGCCGCTGTAAAATTCACCCCTTTCAACTCCAAACTCGTTGCAAATTCAACACAAACCCTGGTAACACTGTTTCCCCAGATAATTGATTAGGATTCACCACAATTTCCACCCCTTGTCCCACCCGATAAATTTCTACCTGTTGCTGTTGTGGGTCAATTAACCATCCCAATTGTGTCCCGTTGTCAATATACTCCTGCAACTTGCTTTGCAGTTTTGGCAAACTATCCGACTCGGACCGCAATTCAATCACAAAATCCGGAGATAACGGCACAAATCCTTTGCGCTGCGCTGGAGTTAACGCCTGCCAACGTTCTTTACTCACCCAAGCTGCATCGGGAGAACGATTTGCACCATTAGGAAGCGCAAATCCCGTAGAGGAATCAAAAGCTTCTCCAAGTTCGGGATGCGCTTCATACCAATTCCCGAGTTGAGTGCTAATGCTGAGATTACGCTTACCTGTTTCGCCTCCGGTGGGGGGATTCACAATCAAGTCTCCTGTGGCAGTGCGTTCTAGTTTTAACTCAGGGTTGGCAGCAGCGATCGCCACAAATTGCCCTGGCGTAACCTGAAGGTTCAGGTCCCAAGGTAATTGCAAAGTGACAGTTTCCGGTTTTGTGGGGGTTGCGATCATGGTAGCTCATCCTCCTACCGCTTTGATTTAATTGTAGTAGAAGGAGTAAAATAGAGCTAGGTAAGAGATTAATCTGAGATTTTTGCAGCACTTTTAAGTAGGACTTTTCAGGATGACCCATGAGCAATTGATTCAGAAATGTGAACAGGTCTCGGATGAAGAAGTAGAAAGCGGTCTAAATTCTTCCCTTCCGGTTAATTTAATTAGGGAACATCCTCTTGCCAAGTATGTTGGAATTCTTAGTGACTCTGAGGCAGCCGAACTACAACGCTTTATTACTGCCGATGGTTGCCAGATTGATTGGACTGAATGGTGAGATGGCTTGCCTCCACCCCTGAATTGAGGACTGAACACAAAAGTGAACACAAAACTGAGCACTTTCCTCCGGTGAGTCCGCTTACAGTGAAGACAGGACAGAAATGGAGGTCAATCTTATGTCTCAGATGCTCGATCGCCAAGCGGCTGGTTTATATGTTCAAAGCCCGGATTCTCAGCAAATTGCGTTTCCTCTCAAACATACGGAAGTGAGCGCTCAAGTTACGGGGAATCTGTCGCGGGTGGAAGTTATCCACACTTTTGAAAATCCCTTTACGACGACCTTAGAAGCGGTCTATATTTTCCCATTGCCGGACGAGGCAGCGGTGGATGAGATGGTTATTAAAATTGGCGATCGCACGATAAAAGGTCTCATTAAACAACGAGAAGAAGCCCAACAAATTTATCAACAAGCTAAACAACAGGGACGCACTGCCGGACTCTTAGAACAAGAACGAGATAATATCTTCACTCAATCCCTGGCTAATATCAAACCCGGTGAGCAAATTCATGTCCTGATTCGCTATTCGGCGAGTCTGCAATTTGAAGGGGGAAATTATGAGTTTGTCTTTCCAATGGTGGTGGGTCCGCGCTATATCCCCGGTACTCCCATTGGGGAAAATGCAGTAGGTTCCGGTTCCGCACCGGGACCGATGTCGCAAAATCAAGATACGGATTTAGTTCCCGATGCTTCTCGGTTGAATGCGCCTATTTTACCCTTGGGAACTCGGTCTGGTCATGATATCAATATGACTGTGGAAATTGATGCGGGAGTGCATATCCAAGGGGTGCGATCGCCTTCTCATCAACTGCATATCACCCAGGATGGACAACGGGTGCGTGTGGGTTTAGTCGGCAGTGATACCATTCCCAATAAAGACTTTATTCTCCGCTATCAAGTAGCGGGAGAAACTACCCAATCGACGGTGTTATCTCATCACCACGAACAAGGGGGACATTTTGCCCTATATCTGATCCCAGCCCTGGACTATACCCCAGAAAAAATTGTCCCGAAAGATGTTGTTTTTTTAATAGATACCTCGGGGTCTCAAGCCGGTCAGCCCTTGTACCAATGTAAAGCCTTAATGAGCCGGTTTATTCAGGGATTGAACCCGAATGATACTTTTAGTATTATCAATTTTGCGAATACAACTCACCATCTTTCTCCTGTTCCGCTTCCGAATACCCGCCAAAATCAATCCCGGGCGATCGCCTATATTAATCAACTGACTGCCGGTGGCGGCACTGAAATGTTATCAGGCATTCGATCAGTGTTAAATTTCCCAGTGACCGATCCAGGACGGTTGAGGACCATTGTGCTGCTGACTGATGGATATATCGGCAATGAATCTCAAATTCTAGCCGAGGTACAGCGCCATCTTAAACCGGGAAATCGTCTCTATAGTTTTGGTGCCGGGAGTTCGGTGAATCGGTTTTTACTGAATCGGATTGCTGAACTTGGACGGGGGATTTCTCGGGTGATTCGTTATGATGAAACGCCGGATGAAACGGTAGAACGGTTCTTTCGACAAATTAATAATCCGGTGTTGGCAAATATTCAGGTAACGTGGGAAGGTGAGGGCGAGTCTCCGGTGATTTATCCAGCGATCGCACCGGATTTGTTTGCCGAACAACCTCTAGTTTTATTTGGACGCAAAGCGGATGCGGTGGCAGGAACCTTACAGGTTTCGGGAATGGCGGCGGGGGGAGTTCGCTATCAACAACGGTTTGAGGTGAAGTTTGAACCCGAGGGAAATCCGGCAGTGGCTCAATTATGGGGACGGTCCCGGATTAAGGCGTTGATGAATCAGATGGTGAGTGGGGAAACGAAGTCCGGTGTAGAAGCAGTTACCCAGACGGCGATCGCCTATCAGTTGCTCTGTCAATATACAGCGTTTGTGGCGGTTAGCGAGGAGGTGCGAGTGGATCATCCCGAGGCATCGGTTTCCGTGCAAGTGCCGGTGGAAATGCCAGAAGGTGTGAACGCTGAGGGCGTTTTTGGTGCGATCGGTGTCGCGTATGCGCCATCCGGCCCGCAATTGGCCCGTGAGATATCTTCTCCGCGCCGGATGGCACGCCGTGCGTCTGTCGATCTCAATTTTTTGGAGAGTGCGCAAGCAGAGGACCAATCTCCCACGGCACCCGGGGTAGCATACAGTCCGCAGGTTTCCCCCTCAATGCCAAAACGGTTTATGGAAAAGGTGCGATCGCTACTTCCCGGTCAATCCTCAGATAGTGAGGGCAGTAATTTTTATGCTGATTTTCAGGAAGAGGAGGATGATGATGTTAGCGATATACTGTTGGAAAGTCGTCAGGAACTAGAACAAGAATCAGTACGGGCCAGAAAAGCAGAGGCTCCTCGTGTATTGGATAAGCTTTCAGAAGAGGATGGCATCTGTTATGCGGCACAACTGCCTCCACCGCCCATGCGACCTGTGTTAGAGATTGTGAGTGTGACGGGATTAGAGGCAGAGGCGATCGCCTTGCTGAACCAACATTTGCAATCCATGCCGCTTCCTCCTGGGGTGAGTGGGGAACTGGTTTGGGAGTTGCGGATGACTAATGGACAAGTGAAACAGGTGATTTTCGATGATGAGCAGTCTTCTGGGGATGATCCGGAACTGCTTGAGCTAATCCGGCAATGGCTGTTTACCTGGCGATCGGGACTCTCCCTCTCCACTACCGTACTACTGCGGGTGAGGATTTCCGCCTAGAGCATCACGGCGACAACTGATGCGCTTGAAACGAAAGCCTAGTCGCACCTCGGGGGTTAAGATTCCGACTATAAACCTTGCCACACAAGCGGTATAGCGGTTTTAACCCTCGGGTTCGACCCAAGGCTAAAGCTGGGGGATAACCACAACCGGCATCGGCAAAGGAACGGTTAACCCCCGCCTTTTTCTTTTTCTCTCGCCGATAAAAAACTTTACAATTAATTTAGTTTTTTCTGCCATCAGAGGCTAGTCAAAACCAAAGGAGCGTGCTATCTTTATTAAACCGCTTTTCCAAGTAAGCCAAAAGCGGTTGAAAGATGATGCTGTTGCCCAAACTTCAACCCGTCCCCAGTGGGGTTCGCGTCCAGTCAATGCAATAGCCCGTCCTAGAAGTCCGAATGGAGCGTGAAAAAAATTCGCCTGTGCCCAGGTAACGGCGGCGATCGCCACTCCCGGAAAGCAGAGCGGCTCAGTCTTAGAGCAAACCATTGGCTGCAATCTCTGGTAAACATCCAGCACCGTTACCATCGGTGGGAATGGATACATCGATTGATTGATCTCAGAGACAGAAAACCCCGAGTCATCCTCAACCTAACCCGTTGAATTGTACCTCGCCGTTAACCGCATCAACGAGTATTTACCAATCTGGTTCCCCTCCCTTCGTACTGGACTGATCGAAGCTTCAGGGAATTTTGTATCGAACACCCAAAGCTCGCTCTATTTACTCAAATGCTAGAACCATTGCCCCAGGATGACTTTAGAAACCTAAGTCTTCGGGGGTTTAAAATTCGGATTTAGAAATCTACCTTAGATCCTGCTATCTTCCCTGCCTGGAGGTAGAGGTAGTCAAGGGATTTACACCGAATAATTTTAATCAATAACAAAACAAAAGGTTGAAAAAAAGTTGTGAAACTCTATAACAATTACGCACACTTGGTCAAGTTTTTACAAGAAGAGTTGGCGCTGTCGCCTTCCTCCATTGATATGGCCCTACGTCATGGAGAACAAAATCTGGGTCCTTTACCGATGATTCTGTGGCAGTATGGGTTGGTTTCCTTAGAACAGCTTGAGCGCATCTTCGACTGGTTGGAGAACCGAACAGCGATGGACGGAAATCTTTAAATGCTCAGGAGTAGGAACAAGGATGAGACTTGACAGAACTGAGGATACAGTCAATCGTGGGTATTAAGGTTTTAACTGAAAACAGCAAGTGGGTGATCGGATTCGGGTCTCAAAGGAATAGAAAAATTTAAGATTTCCGATTCTGAGCTAGAAACGGAAATCTTTTTGATGATTGAATCAATCCCTTTTGTTCGATGCGGGAATAGGCCAGTTGATAGAGGAAGTTGATAGAGACAGGGCGATCGCGTTGCCACCTTACCCTCCCCATCAACAACCCACTCAGTCCAGCCCCAATTCTTAAAAAATGCTAAAAATTTAATAACAAATCCGTGACGAGCCTGGGATTGAAGCTACAGAGGTTGTCGCGAAACCTGCTTTTCAAAGTAAGCTTGTGTTTGTTGTAACAACTGTTCTCGACTATCACCAGCGGTTTGAGTCAGCGTCGGGACTAAATTCCGCGCTTGTAACGTCATGTGAAGCTGTAGGTGTGCCACATACTCACTGATATCTTCACGAACGATAGCGGAGTGGTGTTGATTCAGATTGTTAGCCAAAGTGTTCTCCTTACCCTCAACTTGCGTCAAGTCCAATATCAATAAAAGTTACCATTAGTTGTACAAAACGTCTAGCTTTGCAATAAAGCTTAACGTTAGGGACCAATTTTGTAGCGTTATGTAACGTTTTGAGGGCAATCCCTATCACAACTCCGGTCCGGGGAGCGTCCAAACTACCCTGAAACCCAGGGGCCAAGTGGGTCCCTCTCCCGGTTGACCCAGGGACCCCTAAAGACCCGAAAGATGTAAAAATTCCCAGAACTTGCTAAAACAAAAATAGGTGCAGCTTTCCTCAGACTCAGAAGCTCAGAAAAACTGCCCAAATTTCCAGGTGCTGAAGAATGTAGCTAACAATCAAGCTATTGCCTGTACCTCATCGCTCCTTTAACCCTATAGCTGACTTGTTGGAGCTGAACTCATGTTGTACTCCCCAGAGAATTTCGACCTGCTCAAGATATTTTTGGAACAGACTCCCCAGGCAATAGCGATGGTCGATCGCCAAATGCGATATTTATTTGCCAGTCGTCAATGGTTGCGAGACTGCGGTTTTGACGATCGCAATGGCAATCTCCACTCCCCAGACTCTTCGGCAACCCAGACGCCGACTCTCCCCGTTGAGTCGATTCTGGGTCGTTCTCATTATGAAATCCTGCCTCGGTTTACCTCATGCCAACCCACCACCGAGAATCCAGAGGAAGCAGACAGCAAAGACGCTGCGCTTTCCCTCGAAGCGTGGAAAGAGGTACAAGCAGTGTGTTTGGCAGGGGGGATACAATCTTGGGAAGAAGAGTTGATTGCTGATGGCGATCGCCAATCCTGGGTTAAGTGGGACGTGCATCCCTGGAAAACCGAGAGGGGTGAAATTGGTGGATTGCTGCTGTTGAGAGAAGCGACAGGAAGAACCGAAAAAAATAGAGACCCCTTGAATCCGTTGACTCCGAAAGCATCTAGCAATTCCCACCGGCGATCGCGATCGGACGAAAGCGATTTGCGTCGCCAAAGTCAGATTCTAGTCGAACTAGCACGGAGCAAAACCCAAAATGAGGGGAATTTAGAAGCGGCGATCGCGGAAATTACCGAAGCTGCCGCCAATACCCTCGCCGTAGAACGCGTGGGAGTCTGGTTATACGACAATCACCAGACAGAGATTACCTGTATTAATCTCTACGAACGCACCGATCGCCTCCATTCCTCCGGCAGTCTGCTCCTGACTGCTCCCTATCCTCAATACTTCCAAGCATTAGAAACCGAACGTGCCATCTCCATCGATCATGCCATCACCGATCCCAGAACCCGCGATTTAGCCGATAGCTACCTCATCCCCCTCGGCATTACCTCCAAACTCGATGCACCCATTCGGATTGGCGGCAAAATTGTCGGAATTGTGTGCTGCGAACATCGCGGCATCCCCCGTCGGTGGAAATTAGGAGAACGGAACTTTGCCGCTTCCATCGCTGATTATACTGCCCTGGCTTTAGAAACCCACGATCGCATCAAAACTCAAACTGAACTAGAAACCGCCAATGACCAACTCCAAGCAGTTTTAGATGCCGTTCCTGGGAGTATTTCTTGGTTTAGTTCTGATTTAGTTTATCTCGGAGTCAATGGCTACTTAGCGAAAACTTTTAACGCAAATCCCGAGACGTTCCTCGGTAAAAAAATCGGTTTCTTACAGGGTTCTCCAAAATTTAACCACCTGGTCCCGGAGTTTTTTAACAATCCGGCAAAAGAAGCACAGCACGAAATTGAAATGTCAGTTCGCGGGGTCAATCGACACTTTTTGGTGGTATCTCACAAATATCAGCAGGGACAGGCAGCCGTCTTTATCGGATTTGATATTACCGCTCGCAAAGCCGCTGAAGCTGCACTGCAAAAAGCCAATGAAGAACTCGAAACCCGTGTTGCCGAACGCACTAAAGATTTAACCAAAGCGATCGACCAATTGCAATCGGAAATTCGCACCCGCAGCCTTTTGGAAGAAACTCGCGATGTTTTGGAATTCTCCATCAACAATGCCGCAGATTCCGTCTTTTGGTTGACTCCTGATGGCCGATTTTTCTACGTCAATGATGCCGCTTGCATCACCTTGAACTACTCGCGCAAAGAACTTCTTTCCCTCAGTGTTCATGACATCAACCCGGATTTACCCGCAGAAGTCTGGCCGGAATACTGGGAGGAAATCAAAGAATTTGGCTCCGTCCGGTTGGAATGTCATCACCGCACTAAAGATAATCAGAGTTTTCCCGTGGAGATTACCATTAATTATTTCCAAATTAAAGGGAAAGAATACAACTGCATTTTTGCTCGGGATATTACGGAAACGAAACGAGTTGAAACGGAATTGCAAAGAGCCAAAGCTACGGCAGAAGCCGCGAATTTAGCAAAAAGTGCATTTTTTGCTAATATGAGCCATGAATTGCGCACGCCATTAACCACGATTATCAGCTATAGCGATTTATTGCAGGAAGACGCCAAAGAGTTAGGGGTAAGCAACCGGGCTTTCTTTGGGGATTTGCAGCAAATTAATAAAGCGGGGAAAGATTTGTTAGTCGCGATCGATGATATTTTAGATTATTCTAAAATTGAATTGGGTCGGATGCAACTAGAAGTCGAATGCTTTGAGGTCGGTGAAGCGATCGCCCTCATTCTAGCCCAGATTGAACATAAGTTGATTACGAATAATAATACCTTGACGATGGGAGGGGATGCAGAGTGGGGGACCATCTGTAGCGATCGGCATAAACTACAGCAGGTGTTGTGGCATTTGCTTGATAATGCGACAAAGTTCACAGAAAATGGGGCGATCGCCTTAGAAATTACCCGAGAAGATACCCCAGATTTCCGCGTCTTAAGTGCCGCTTCCAAATTCAGTAAACTGGAACTAGAAGCCGCCGAAGAATGGGTCGTATTTCGAGTCCGCGACAACGGCATCGGCATCAACCCAGAACAACTACAAGAGCTATTTGAGCCATTTAGCCAAATCCATACCTCCAGTACCCATCATCCTGCCGGGACCGGATTAGGATTAGCCGTCGCCCGAAGTTTGTGTCAATTAATGGGAGGAGATTTATTTGTAGAAAGTCACCCCGGAATCGGCTCTACTTTCACCGTTTACCTCCCGGCAAATCTGCCAGTGAGTGCCTTAAATGCAGAGGTGATTAAACCCAAAATTTCCTCCAATTTTCCCGAGCCCCTTCTCCAGGAAGATGAAACCCAATGGACGGAAGAAGAAGGATGGGTATTTGATGATGAATAATCTTAAATCCCATTAATTAATTGGTACATCGGGTGCGTCAGAGTATTAACTGAATACCATCAAGACACAAGACTCTGACGCACCGGCTGATTAACCCTTAACCTGATAAATTATCTATTTTAAGCCTCAAAACTTTAACCCCTGGTCTAACTCGGTAATAACAATGAATCTCAAACAAAATTTACAACAAAAACGAGCAGAAATATTAGCTATTGCTAACAGACATGGTGCCTTTAATGTCCGTATATTTGGCTCGGTTGCCCGAAGAGAAGAAACCGAAAATAGCGATATAGATTTTTTGATTGACTACGATTTGTCTAAGGTTTCACCTTGGTTTCCGGTGGGATTAATCGATGATTTAGAAAAACTCTTAAATCGAAAAGTCGATGTAGTAACAGCCCAATCATTGCATTATTTTATTAAAGAAAAAATTTTAAATGAGGCAATAGAGCTATGAAAGAACGCAGAATTTATTTAATTCATATTCGAGATTGCTTAGAGCGAATAAAATCCTATACAGTTACGGGAAAAGATGGCTTTTATGAACAAACTCTGATTTAAGATGCAGTGTTGAGAAATCTTGAGATGATGTGTGAATCTATCAAACAGTTACCCGATGAATGGAAAGCCTCCGAAGCTGATACACCTTGGCACAGCATTGTGGGGTTTAGAAATAGACTAGCTCACGAGTATTTAAGCCTTGATTTAGAAATTATATGGGATATCGTCGAAAATTACTTGCCAGGTTTAGAAATAGCTATTGAAAACCTTTCTAAAAGGTTTTGCTAAGGATAAACAGAAGGATAAACAGGGAGTGAACTGTTGTTTATTGGGACCTAAAAAATCAAAAAAATGGCGGGTTGCTCCTTGATATGTAAAACAGCCCGTTAAAACACCCAGACAACTGGGTTATTAATTTAGAAGTTTTTAAAATTATTAAAATTATTCCCTACTCTTTTAATCACTTTAATTTTATTATGGATTCCTTTACTGACTCCTATCAAGTCCAGTTGATTAGCTCTAAAAAGCCTCCTATCATGATACTAAATCCGGTTGTTAAACGTCTTAAAAATCCTAGGGTGGGCATTGCCCACCCTACAATTTGCTCAACTTATTTTTAAAGACCTATTCCAGCCGGATTCCGTATTACATTGGAGCCAGAGAATGGCAATACATTTTTATACAATATGAGAAAAGGAATAAGTAAGGTAAATTTGGAAAAAATGTTGAATGAAATCTTGGAAAAGTGAGCCGATCGCCCCCTATTCACCACTCACTCCTCACTCCTCTTTGCACTCCCGTTCCGATTACGGCTATCTCTCATGACAAGACCACTTCGGGACTTTACCCCACGGGGTGGATGCTAATAAAGCGGGTAAATTGTATAGAATTTGACAGCAAAAAAGATGTTTTTGCCATCGCTCTGCGGCGGCTGAGACTAGAGTGGAAACAGCGCAGCCCAAAGAACGAACTTGGATGGGGTCGTCCAGAAAAAAGTTCCGATGGTCATTAGGCGATCGCAACTTGTCATCAGGCGATCGATACTGCTATCTCCCGATCACCTAGATTCTGATTCCCACCTCTGAACAATCCCGTCTGAATGATCCGGACTAGCCCGTTAGAAAGTGACCTAATTAGGGCCTCAAACCACTAGCTCCTTCTACATCTGCACCAAATAGATTCACCTCATTGAGATTCGCACCTTGGAAATTTGCCCGCCTCAAATCCGCACCATAAAAATTGGCTTTACTCAGATCCGCCGCATTGAGATTCGCATCTGAAAGTACGCTCCCCAGAAGATTCGCGGTACTTAAATTGGCTGCATTGAGATTCGCCGCAGACAGATTAGCCAGTTGAAAATTAGCACCTGTCATGTCCGCACCTTTCAAGTCTGCTGTGCTCAAATTTGAACCACTGAGGTTTGCGCCAATCAAGTTAGCATCAGTTAACACCGCACCCTGTAAGTCAATGCCACTCAAATCGGCACCATTAAGATTACACCTCGGACAGACTTTGGTCATTCTCAACTGCTGGAGGTCCGTGGCATTCGGTTCGGCTTTTACTGGAATGGCTACAGATAGGGAAGTCAGTAGCAGGATGGTCACGGCAATTACTTCTTTCATAGCACTCCCGCTATTGCGGACAGTTTGGCACTCGATCACCCATTCATTATTTAGCATACACAACCTGGTTAGTTTGAGTTGAAAAAGATGCATCCATCAAAACAATGGCACTCAATTATTGACGATTCTTGACAGTTCAGGTCATGATGTATCCTCCAAGTACAATTTTAATGTTTTGTTGTTGACATAAAAGGCTAACTATTGGTTGAGAGTTCGACCGGAATCATTTAATCTTAGAAGGGGGAGGGGATCGTTGTCCTCCCCTTCAGGATCATGGTTTTGAGAGGGCGACTGCCCACGGGAGGGATAGCCCCAGGTTGGCGATCGCACCGCAGTGGTATCGAATATTGCCGGGGAATTCCTTCCAAGAGGCAGATGGCGTCAGAGATGCTAGTCACACACTTGAGTGAGGGAGTAGAGGGCCTTCAGGAGACTGATTCAAAACGAATGGTCTCGGGATCTAAATCTCCAGAGTGTTTTCTCTCGTTACCCAACTCGCGAGAGATCCCCAGCTTGCAGGAAATCATATCACCGAGACTCTGCGGCATTCCCTACATTTAGTCGTAAATTGAATCAGATTGCCCTATGTCTTTAGATGGAAAAATTTGAAAAATTGTACCTGAGTTTGTGTGGGGGATTTGCCAATTTCCAAGCTGAGAGAGCCAGCTTGCACCGATCTGAACCCAGTTTATTTTTGACTCATCTTGATTATAGTTTAGGAAAGCGAGAATCAGGAAAAATTTATCCCAATCGGTTGAGGAGCGAACAGTGCTGATGAACCGCTAACAGTTTGGGTGAATCCGTTAAGTCCGGAAGCTGGGGTGATCACTTTGGCGGTTGGATTTAGGTGAGGGGTAACCGGATTTCAGCCTTTAGTAATGGGAAACTCTAGTGAGTCTGAATCCAAGGGACAAGTGCTTGACTTGAAAAGAACATTTTGCTTACTTTTTTGGTTGCGTTAAGGAGTAGGGAGTATCTTGCTGCCTCTCGTGAATTCTATTGTCATCCTCATTGAGATTGGCCTCTATCGTATCGCTCTGGATTCAATTAAGGGTGCACCCGCAGGAGGCAGAAAACCTTCAAGCGTGAATCCCCAGCAACTCAAAAAAGCTATCATCGAGTTCGTAACCGAGCATTTGAGAGAGAGAAATTAGCTTAGACTTACTGGGTACGCCATGTTCCTGCAAGAGGTGAGCGAGGGTAAAAATTTTGTTCATCAAAAAAATTTCCAACGCTTCAGGGTTGTATTGAATCCCCTCGGTGCGATGAAACTCATGAGGGACTAACATGGCGACGTAGCGGGCGAATTCACCGGATTTGCGGTCAAGGATCAACGGCAACCAAGGATAGGTTGCATCTAGGCGGATAAACCACAGACGGATCTCGGGAATTTCTGAGAGTTCACGGGGGTCGGACGGATCTCGGGGATAATCAATTTCAAATTGCCAGGATAGATCCGGGTCGGTGAAGGGTTGATCCGGCGCTAAGTTAGCGATCGCCCCTCGGACGGGGGATAGGTCCAAATTGAGCAAACACTCGGAATTAAGGGCGATGGTAATTGTCATGAAATCAGGGGCAGGAGGAGGAACTAAAATTAGAAAATTTGAATACAGGCGTTAAATCGGTAACCTATTCTACAGTATCTGGGGGATAGAGTTGAGGGGTTGCAGCGGAAAGATTCGCCGAGGGGAGGATTTACCCGGGTCCAAAACTCCAGAAAACGCAAGGGAGAGGATGGCAAACCCGCGATATCTCCGAGGCGATCGCCCACGGACAAAGGAAGCCTGCGATAGAATTATCTCAATCCTGTCAACGGCATGAGTCGGGTTCCCCCTCCTAAGTGACGATATCCTAGCCGACCTTCATCACCCCACTTGCTAATTTCAGGGCTCGGTGAAACCCGCTATAACGATATAAAGGGGATAGGATACATCCTTAATTAATTGTGCCATTAAATGAATGCCTCAACACAAAACTATGAAAAAACAGGTAGTATCCGTTAAACCCATTCGTTCCTTAGAAGATGCCCTCAACCGTTGCCAAATTTTGGGAATGCGACTGTCGCGACAGCGCCGCTTTATCCTAGAGTTGCTCTGGACTGAGCAAGAGCATCTTTCCGCTAGAGAAATTTATGATCGCCTGAATCGGGCGGGCAAGGCGATCGGACATACATCCGTCTACCAAAACCTCGAAGCGCTCTCAAACCAAGGGATTATCGAATGCATCGAACGCTCAGATGGTCGGTTATATGGGAATATCAGCGATGCTCACAGTCACGTTAACTGCATCGATACCAATCAACTCCTGGATGTTCAGATCGAATTACCCGAGGAGTTAATCCGCCAAGTCGAAGCGCAAACTGGGGTCCGGATTGTGGAATATCAAATTAATTTTTTCGGATATCGGCATCAGGAATCCCCCACCCCAGCCGAGAGTGCTACGGATCAGGGGGCGATCGCCTAGAGCATCCGGGTAGGTGGGCCATCAAGAGAGTCAGAAACCCGCTTTCTTATAACTCGGATTGAAGGCTGTACCCCGGTTTAAGGCGTGGGTATAGTAGGGGAAAACTAACCGGGTTTCTTGACCCACCTGCGTAGAATTAGCCGCAAATTAAGAACAGAAACCCAGATTCTTTTCCTCCTCTCTATCTAATCAGGTCCCCTGGGTTCACCGTCACGGCTAAACCTCTCCTAGACCTGCTGTAGTTTAGGGGAAACTCAACCTCCCGTGGAATGGAGTCGCCCTAAACAGGGAAATACTCCACCCAGATGTTACGCAGATCTTCCTTGGGGATAGCGCTTATGCCCTGACTCGTCAAAGTCTCCGGTAAAATGCCCCGCTGCTATGAGTTTTGGATACCCGTTCCCCAAACTTCAAAGTCAACGGCTTGAGAAGTGGAACAAAATCGCTATAGACTTTAGACTTTTAGAAGCGTTTTGAAATCGGGGTTAAATCTTGATCAGAGTTTAAGGGGTTCCATCTGATAGACCTCCGGGGCGATCGCCGACTGAGTAGCACTCAGAAAAACTCTAGCCCCCCTACACCGGAAAATCCCCCTGAAGACGTGATGTATCAACCAAGATGACAATCTATCCTCTAAATTGATCCTTTATCTTATCAATTTTCTAGGATGAGCCAATCTCAGGATATATCCAGAAAGAGGCTTGTCACAGAGACCAACAGATGCTCCTAGTTTCCATCGGGAACCCAAGCATCAGGCATTAGGTAAAAGCATTTGGTACGGATGTATTTAAAAGACTCAGTTTTTAGCATGAATCTAAGCCATCAGGTAGAATCTAGGTTGCTCCCCAAACGAGTAAGCACTGCTTATATCCTAGGAGGTGGGTATCGCTTACAAGTGTGACCCTCAAGGGTGGACGAACTCGAAAAACAACAACACTGGAGAGACCCCATATTTTCCCGTCTCTACCCGGTAATCAACAATTAGAAAGATGTGCCAATACAAGTCGGCATTGTAGGGACAGGCTGAAGCAATGGTGAGAAAACAATTTGACCAATCCAGTACACAGCCAAACCACCGCATTCGGAGACGGCGGGATGGACGCATTAAAGGAGCGATCGCCGCTCGCTTATGGGGGGGGCGATCGCTGCGCAATCACTCAGAAACCGGTGATACATTAACCCAAGGCACAGAATTGGCCCAACACCCCCCAAAACCCGTCAAGGGGTGGGGTTGGAAATTCCGCCTTCCAGTCCTCAAAAAAATTACAAATCCCAGTGAAAATCAGACCGGGGAGCTAGTCGCAACAGAAGCTAGACCTCGAACCGACAAGGGTCGAAGTCTGTTATGGGGATGGCATTTACTCTGGCTGAGTCTGTTGGTAGCTTGTACGAGCATGGGAGCCGTATCCCTGCGGTGGTTACTCACCATGCCCCCACCGATTGATTGTGATGCCCTCGGAGTGAGTTCCACCGATCGCGATCGCCTCTACTGCGCCCAAAAAGCTGCCCAAACCGGGGACCTCGACCGCCTAGTCGCTGGAATCGAACTAGTGGAAAGCTGGCCCGCAGACCATCCCCTCCGAGGTCAAGGAGATAAATTAGTTGGGGAATGGTCAGCGCTGATTCTGGACTTGGCGCGGCAGAAATTTATGGCCGGGGATTTAAACGGGGCCCATGCCATTGCGGACAAAATTCCTAAAACCAACCCAGCCTATGCCCAAGTCGAACAAGAATTACAAATTTGGGAGGCGGATTGGGACGAAGGAAAAGCCATCTACGATAAAGCTGAAGCCGCACTCAAAGCTCGCAACTGGAGCGGCGTTGAGGATCAGATGCGCGAGTTGGTCAAATTGAATAACGTCCACTGGCGTTCCACCCGCTATGGAGAACTACAGCAGCGAATTATCGCAGAAAAGGAAGCGTGGAAACAGCTAGAAGATGCCCGCTATTTGGTCTACAACCGGACAGCCGAGGAGTTAGTCCGGGCCATCGACCTAGCGCGACAAATTAACCCCCAGCGCTATGTTCGAGAGCAGGCGAATCAAGAGATTAATCGGTGGAGTGCAGAAGTGCTGGCGATCGCCAAAACTCGCTTCCAAAGTGGCAATTTTGAAGGAGCCATCTCCGTTGCTAAATGGATTCCCTCCGATACGACCGTTTATGGGGAAAGTCAGGACTTGATTAACCTGAGTTCAGCCCGAACCCTAGTCCAAAATGACAAACCCGCCGGACCCATTGCCGATCGCCTCTTTACCTTCCTAGAAGCTTCTGCCATCGCCAGTCAGATTCAATCGGATAGTCCCCTGTACAGCCAAGCTCAAGAAAACTTGGTCCGATGGAATCAACACAAACAGGACTTGGTGCAAGTGCAAATGGCCGAAGCAGTGGCGAGTTTCCGTCACCCCTGGCTGATGCAGTTGGCGATCGCCCAAGCGGAAATGGTGGGGAGGGATCGCCCGGGACGTCTGGATGCTCAAACTCCGATCGCTCAATGGCGCAAGGAAATTGAACAAATTGAAGACCGCAGCTATGTCGTCGCTGCCAAGGCGATCGCCGACTCGAACAATATTATCGCCTTAAAAAATGCGATCGCCTCGGCTCAACAGGTTGCCCAGGGCCGCCCCCTGCGCATTGAAGCCCAAACCCTGATTGCTCAATGGAACAAACAGGTGGAAACCCTTGAAGATCAACCCATCCTCGCCAGTGCTCAGGCTCTCGCCCAAGCCGGTCAACTCCAACAAGCCATCAATGAAGCCAAAAAAATTGGTGTAGGACGAGCGTTGCATCAAGAAGCGACAGACAATATCGGAAAATGGGTTAGCCAGATTCAAATTGCGGAAGACCAACCGATTTTGGACCAAGCCGCAACCTTAGCCGCCCAGGGGAGTCTCACGAAGGCGATCGATACCGCCTCTAAAATTGGCTCCGGTCGTGCATTGTATTCTGAAGCCAGAACGGCGATCGCCCGTTGGAATGCCCAACTCGATGCCATTTATGCCGCTCGGGAAGCAGAAGCAGCCCGCTCCTCCCCAGCCCCGGCCCCAGTCTATCAAGCCCCGGCCCCAGTCTATCAAGAACCCGCTCCGGTCTATCAAGAACCCGCTCCGGTCTATCAAGAACCCGCTCCGGTCTATCAAGAAC